>JARRRH010000126.1:0-30366 GCA_037380925.1 Deltaproteobacteria bacterium
CTGACCCCCATGCCCCTGCCTTTTGTGTAAAAACAAACACTTATGCAACGAAAAAACTCATTTCAAAGTTATTTTGGACGCCGGTGATAATGCTTGCAATTTCATAGACAGTTGGTAATCTAGAATTTTGGTAAGTTATGAGCCTTTTGTTGCTTTGTCCGGCCTGGTATGCCGTGGCTTTTTGGAAAGGGGGCACGAGGCGTGACTGCTTCACATCAGAGACTGGTGTATCTTGCCTTTGCCGTCTCTTTACTCGTTTCTTCCTGTGAAATCGAGCAGCCGGAAGAGAAGGTCGTCCTCACTGTCGGGAAGAGGGAAGTCACGGCGGGTGTTCTGAAAAAGCAGATCAAGCGCATGACCTCTGACATGGAGATGACGGAAAGGTTGGGCGGGGATGTGCTTGAACCTATGCTGGAGAGGCTCATTGAGCGCTACCTGGTCTTGGAATACGGTAAGGAGCAGGGGATTGTTGTTTCAGAGAAAGAAGTGGAAGGGGCGGTCAAGGAAATCCGGAATGCTTACTCGGATAAGGATTTTCAAGAGATGTTGCTCCAGGGATATATGGACCTCGAAGAGTGGAAAGAGGGCGTGAGAGAAAGACTTCTCATGAAGAAAATCATGGAGGAAGTCTCAGAGGATATGAACGCTGTACCCTTTCAGGAAATCAAGGCTTACTACGAAGAAAACCTGGAGGAATTCAAGCAGCCGGCCATGGTCAGGTTCAGGCAGATGGTAACAAGCACCAAGGATGAAGCCGCGGAAATTGTGAAGAGACTGAGGGAAGGGGAGGACATGGCTAAGCTGGCCATGACCTCTCCCAGGAAACCGGGGATGGAGGAGGTCGGGGAGCCGACTTGGATCGCTCGAGACAACTTGGAAGCATCCATGGAGAAGGCGATTTTTTCCTTGGAGGTCGGTGAAATTAGCGATGTAGTGGAAACGGCTTATGGATTCCATGTTTTTGAGGTTCTTGAAAAACGGCCTGAGGGCATCAAAACCCTTCCTGATGCGATGGCCGAGATTGAATCCAGACTCTCTTGCCAAAGGAAGGAACGTTTGTACAGAAAATGGGTCCGGCATTTAAGGGAAACCTTTCCGGTTCAGATCAACCGTGAGTTGTTGAATACGCTGGAGTTGGGATAAATGGGTGGAAAGCGAAATTTTGAGATATTGGTCCTCTTTTCTGTAATGAGCGTGATGTGGTGGAGCCCTGTCGTTGCAGAAGTCTGTAACAGGGTGGTGGCTGTTGTCAACGATGAGGTCATCACCCTGCACGAGCTGAACAAGAAGATCAAGGAAATGACCGGTTACGCTCCGGCAGATCTCGAGTTGCAGAATAAGGAACGATATCTAGAGGCTCGGCGGCGGGTTCTGGAATTCTTGATTGATGAAAGAATTACACAAGACAAAATCCAAGAACTGGGCATTCATATAACGGAACAGGAATTGAACAGGTCGGTGGAGCGAATCAAAAGCGAAAACCAGTGGACCCATGAGGATCTTGTGGCCGCTCTTAAGAAAGACGGCCTGACCTATGAGAAGTACCAGGAGAGGATGAAAAAGGAGCTTGAAAGGATCAAGCTGATTGAATTCGAGGTCAAATCCAAGATCATCATCCGGGAGGAGGACATCGAGAGCTATTACGAAAAGCACAAAAAAGAGTTCAGCACTGACAACAGGGTTCATCTTGCGGCGATTTTTCTGGTGCGAAGGGATTCTGAAAACGAGGCGGAAACGGCTCAACTCTTGGAGGGAGCCCGGAAAATTCTGGCCCGACTGAAGGCCGGCGAGGACTTTGCTGAATTGGCCGCTGAATTCTCCCAGGGGCCGGGAGCGGATGAGGGCGGTGACCTGGGGAAGTTTCGGGTGGATCAACTCGATCCGAATCTGAGAAGTATGGTTGAATCCATGCCGGTCGGAGAGGTCAGCGACCCAATCCTCATGTCTAACGGGGTTCAGATGATCAAGCTGCTCGAAAGAGAGAAAGGGAGGACCAGGTCTTTCCAAGAAGTGAAGGATGCCATATACAGGATTCTTTACCAGGAAGAGGTGAACAGGCGATACAAGGCGTGGATCAAAGACCTGCGTGAGAATTGTTATACCAAGATTATTTTTTGACATGACAGATACAGATCACAAGGAGACTCAGGCCCAAGAGAGCGCACCGGAACAGGTGCCGGCTTCCAAGCCCGGAGGGCTCGGGGTTTTTTTGAGGCGGGAGCGAGAGAAAAGAGGGCTCTCTCATGAACAGATTGCCGAGATGACGAGGCTGAGACGACACATGGTCGTTGCCCTCGAAGACGAGGCCTGGGATGCGCTGCCACCGCCGGTTTTCGTAAAAGGGTTTATAAAATCCTATGCCAAGGTGTTGGGCTTGGATCAGAAAGAGGTGCTGGATCTCTACGGCGAGGTGCCTCCCCCTGAATCGGAAACCCCGAACCTGCCCTTGGAACCGCAGCGAGGCGGCAAACGGCCTTTAGTCTTTTTCCTTGCCCTTGCGGTGGTTATAGGGGCGGTTTTGTTCTTTGTTTGGGGACAACACGGGACCCAAGAGAAGACATTGCCTGTCCGGGAAGGGGAATCGGGAGCTCTGCTCCTCCAGCCGGCCGCACCCCCGGCTCCCGCGGAACAAAAGGGGGTGGAAGAGGTGAAACCTGTCCAGGACCAGAAGACGGTGGCCCCTCAGATCCCAGGATCTGAACAGGCGCCTCGGGCTGAGCATCCTCGAGTGGAGAGCGAAGAAGGACGCGAGAACCTGTCCCCTGGAATGTGGGAGGAACAGGAAAGCCTTTCGCATGAGGAGGCCGTTACTGATACGGTGGCCGAATCTGAGGAAGCCGCCGGGTGGTATGTGCTTAAAGCTGTGGTCGAGGATCGGACCTGGATCCGCGTCACGGTTGATGATGAGGAGCCGAGGGAGTATATTTTTCAGCCGGGGAGCCGCCCGCAATGGAAGGCCAGAAACGGGTTCGATTTGTTGATCGGAAATGCAGCAGGAATCGAATTTGAGTTCAACGGTGAAAGAATAGGGGATTTGGGAGAGCTGGGTCAGGTGACACGCTTGAAGCTTCCGGAAGGCTACGAGGGCCCGGCGAGAGAGGAGTAAGTTGGAAAACGTTTTAGACATTCTGGCGGAGCGGGGTTTCATTGAACAAGCCAGCGATATGGAACAGATCCATCACCTGCTCGAAAGGCCGATCACCTGCTACATCGGTTTCGATCCCACCGCCAGCAGTCTGCATCTGGGGAGCCTGGTGCCTATCATGTCTTTGGCCCACATGCAACGCCAGGGACATAGGCCCATCGCCCTGATGGGAGGCGGAACCACGCTGGTAGGAGACCCCAGCGGCAGAACGGAAATGCGCCAGCTCATGACGCGGGAAGAAATCGAGAAGAATGCGCAGGGCATTAAGGGACAACTGTCGAGATTTCTGGACTTCAGCAAGGGGAGAGCGCTGCTCCTCAACAACGCCGACTGGCTTGTGAAACTGAATTACATCGATTTCCTTCGGGATATTGGCCGACATTTCAGCGTGAACAGAATGCTCGCTGCAGAGAGTTACAAGGTGAGACTTGAAACAGGCTTGAGTTTCATCGAGTTTAACTACATGCTCCTCCAGGCCTACGACTTCTGGCATCTCTTTAAGCATTACGATTGTCGCGTCCAGATGGGTGGCAACGATCAATGGGGAAATATTTTGGCCGGGGCAGACCTCATCAGACGCTTGGAGGGCGAAACGGCCCATGCCCTCACGTTCCCTCTCATTACGACTTCATCGGGCATCAAGATGGGCAAGACCCACAAGGGGGCCATTTGGCTTGATTCCGAGCTGACCACTCCGTACGAATATTATCAGTACTGGATCAACCAAGACGACCGGGACGTCGAGCGATTCCTTGGACTCTTTACTTTTCTTCCCATGGACGAAGTGAGGCGACTCGGCTCACTCGAGGGAGAAGACATTAGAAAGGCCAAAGAGGTGCTTGCCTATGAGGCCACCGCCCTGTGCCACGGCAAGGATGAGGCGGAAAGAGCCAGGAGCGCCTCTCGCCAACTCTTCGGGGAGGTGGTGTCGGTCTATTCCGATTCCGTTCCCACCTTTGTCATAGGACCTGATGACCTGGAGCAGGGCATCCCCGCTTACCTGCTTTTTGAAAAGGGGAGACTCTGCAAGACACGGAGTGAAGCACGCCGCCTCATATCGCAGGGGGGCGGGTACGTCAATGATGAACGTATCGAAACGTTCGACCGGATTATTGGTGCCCATGACATGGTACAGGGGGCCATTGTGCTGAGGGAAGCCATGGCAAAGAAAAAGAAAATATCCTCAAAAGAAGAGATCTCGGGAGAGGCTTCTGACAACCAGGATATCACGGCCAAGTTCGATCTCAGGCCGGCGGTGCAACCTGAGGAAAGGGCCCTTATTCCCTATGACCCCCTACAGCTTTACCTGCTCGAGATCAAAAATTTCAGGCTGCTGACCCGAGAAGAGGAGTATGAGCTGGCTGTGCGGGTGAGGGAAAAGAAAGACCAAAAGGCGGCTTACATACTGGTCACGGCCAATCTGAGACTTGTGGTCAAGATTGCGATGGATTTTCATCGTTACTGGACAAAAAGCCTCATGGACCTCATCCAGGAAGGGAACGTGGGGCTGATCCAGGCTGTCCAGAAGTTTGACCCCTATCGGGGGATCAAGTTTTCCTATTATGCGTCCTTTTGGATTAAGGCGTATATTTTGAAGTTTATCATGGAAAATTGGAAGCTTGTCAAAATCGGAACCACCCAGACCCAGCGCAAGCTCTTCTTCAACCTCGCCAAGGAAAGAGACCGGCTCATCGCCCAGGGCTACGATCCTGAACCAAGACTCCTGGCTGAGCGTTTGGACGTGAAAGAAAAGGAAATCGAGGAGATGAGCCTGCGACTTGGAGGAGGTGAGATCTCTCTCAATGCGCCGGTCGGGGACAATGGCAAGGAGATGTACTCCGCCTTTTTGCCGGACGGCTCCGAGGCTATCGATGAGCAGCTATTTGAGAAAGAGAACAGGGAGCTGCTTTTGAAAAAGCTGGCTGAATACAGAAAGAAACTCTCAGGAAAAGAGCTGGACATTTACGATAACCGAATTATGGCCGAAAATCCGGTGACCCTGCAAGAACTGGGGGACAAGTACAGTATCTCCCGCGAAAGGGTCCGTCAAATACAGGAGAGAATTATTAAGAATATTAAGAAGTGGCTCATAGCGGAAATTCCCAACTTTGAAGAAAATTATTCCAACTTCATCAAATAGGGCCCCAATCTTCCGGCGGCCTCGGGGATGGACGGCATACTCGAAGACCCACGTCGGTGAGCAACCGATTGAAGGCCTTGGCGCGATTATGATAGAATAGTAATCGTGCCGGAGGCTTGTGTGGGGCGTAGGGCGTGGACATGCTCCTGTTCACGGCTTTTTGCCATGAGCTTTAGGCTTTATGTCAAAAACCTTTTGTGATGCGGCGTTCATGAGCGCTGCCAAGACATTTGAAGGTTCATGATCTTCATGAATAGCACCCATATCCGCAGTTCGCGATTGTTTAGGAAGATGCCCTGTATTGTTCTCGTGCTCTGCCTTATCCTGATCTCGGGCTGTACGTGGCTCAAGCCGAAGTCGCCTGCCGTTAAGCCCGCCGAGGTTTTACTAAAGGAGATTCCGCCCAGTGAAGAAGACGGGCTGCAGGAGGCCTACACCTATTTTGCCCTGGCTTCCTATAGCGAAGAGAACGGTCAGTTGGACGAGGCGCGAGACTATTTGATCAAGGCCATTCAAAAGGACCCCGATTCAGCCTACCTTTACAAAAAAACGGCCGTGGTCCTGCGGAGATTAAAAGACTATGAAGAGGCGACGGCCTATGCTCAGAAGGCTGTTAATCTGTCACCGGAGAGCATTGAATACCGAAGTCTGCTCGCCGAGCTGTACGCTTTGTCCAAGAAGGACAATGCGGCTATGGAAGAGTATAGAAAAATCCTCGATCTCGATCCGAACCAAGACCGAGTTAGACTCATTCTGGTGAATTTTCTTATCAAGAGTAAGGACTATGAGAAAGCCCAGTCGCATCTGGAACGGCTCATCGAGGACAATCCGAATCAGGTGATTGCCCATTACTACAAGGGCCGCATTAATCTGGAGTTGAAGAAGTATGAAGCAGCTGAGAAAGCTTATCTTCGCGCTCTCTCATTAAGCAGCAGGATGGAAGCCGCCCTTTTCGATTTGGGCAGCTTGTACCAGATAACGAGAAAATATGACAAGGCCGCGGAGATTTATGAAAGGCTGCTCAGTTTCTATCCCTCTAATGAAGTTGTGCAAGAGAGACTCATTGAGGTGTACTTCAAGCTGGGGCTGGAAGAGAAGGCGGAAAAACAGCTCGAGGCGATTAAGAACAAGACCAAGCCCGGAGATCCTGGCCGTCAATCGCTGGGCCTTATCTACCTTCGACACGGCAGACTTGAAGAGTCCATTGACGAGCTGACCATGATTCTCGCTGCCTGGCCGGAAGACCAGAAGTCCAGGTACTATTTGGCTGCAGCCTATGAGGAAAAAGGAGACATGGAAAATGCCTTAGAGCAGTTTGGCATGATCAAAGAGGAATCCGAGTATTACGTGAGCGCACAAATCCACATAGCCTTCATTTTAGAAAGCGAGGAGGCCTATGATGACGCGATCGTGGTTCTCAAGAAGGTTCTGAATCAAGAGAAGGATAAACCTGAGATTTACCTCATGCTGGCATCTATCTACGAGTCCAAGAAGGAATACGACAAGGCCAAGGAGGTGATAGAGGAAGGCCTCAAGGTGGACGACAAGAATATAGAGCTCCTGTTTCGGCTCGGTGTTGTGTTAGACAAGATGGGGGAGAAAACGCAGTGCCTCGGCCAGATGAGGAAAATACTGGAGATTGATCCGGACCATGCCGATGCGCTCAACTACATCGGCTACACCTATGCTGAACAAGGGATCCGCTTGGATGAGGCGATGGATCTGATCCAGAGAGCCCTGAAAATCAAGCCGGACAGCGGCTATATCATAGACAGCCTGGGGTGGGTTTACTACCAGCAAGGCATGTATCATGAAGCGCTGAAGCACCTTGAGAGAGCCGCTTCCCTGGTCCCCAACGATCCGACCATTAACCAACACCTCGGGGATGTGTATTTTAAGAAAAAGATGTACCGAAAATCCCTTCAAATGTACGAAAAGGCCCTCACTCTGAATCATCCTGAAACAGAGAAGGTGAAAGCGAGAATAGAAGAGGTTAAGAAGTTCATAAAGGAATGACAGAGCGCGGAATCCGATTTTTTCTCTTTCTTATGCTCATAGCTCCTTTCGCAGGTTGTGCAGCCGTTGCGCCTTCTCTCGTTCAAAAGCCCCTCAGCGACGCCCAGATTGAAACCATTCTCTCCCGCATCCATGAGCAAGACGAAAGGGTTTTTTCTTTTTACAGGATGGGGCGAGTGCTGGCCAAACAAAGGCTCTGGGAGCAGGAAGCCCATGTCCTCATTGCCGGAACCAAAGCCCCTTTTAGAATGAAGGTCGAGTTGACTCATCCCTGGGGTCAGCCTATTGCGCACATCCTGATCCTTGATAAAAGACTTGAGGTTCTTTCCTATGGGGAAAAGACAATTTATGTCAGCCCCTTCCCCACAAAAGCCCTGTCACGCTTTTTCCCGGGATGGCTGAACGAAGACCTTATTTGGGCGGCCTTCAGAGGTTATCCTAACCTTCCCCCGGATGCGCGCGTCGCCTCTCTCAAGGCCCTTCAGATTAATGTTTTCAACGAAAAGGGGAATGAAATAGAGACCCTGCGCTTTTCTCAAGGTTTACAACCTGAAGAGATGTTTTTTCAGGAGGCCGGGGTGAGTCTCCTTTTTTCGGATTTCCGGGAAGAGATGGGAATTCGTTACGCCCAGCGGGTGAGGATGCGTCATGAAGAGGATGGGAAAAATCTGACTTTGGACAGCGGAAAAGTCGTTTTCAACAAAACCATCCCCCCTCAGGTTTTTGTTCTGGAAAAACCTCGTGGATTCAAAACCGTTTATTTGGATTGATCCGGTTGATCAGCCTCCGATGCTCGACATCTGGCGGACGCACTTCCGAGGGCCTGTCTTGTGAAAGGCGTGCCCTTTAGGCTTGTTCTCGATAGCCCGTCTGATCATGTCCACGAGGCGGGCGTCGGATGTCCCCGCCCTTAGCGGATCCTTGATGTCAATTTCCCGGTCCGAGAAGAGGCAGGCTCTGAGATGGCCCTCAGCAGTAAGGCGCAGGCGGTTACAGCGATCGCAGAAGTGATTGCTGAGAGCACCGATCAGACCAATCTCGCCCTTGGCCCCTTGGAGTTTGTACCTTTCGGCAGGACCGTCCATGCCGTTGTGTTCAATGGTCTCCAGGGCCCCCAGTGTTTGGACCGTATCGTAAATGTCACGGGTGGAGATGAACCTCTCGGCGGTCCAACTGTTCTGTTCGCCTATAGGCATGAACTCAATGAACCGGATGTGATAGGGTTTTTCCAGAGTGAGCCGGGCAAAATCGAGGATTTCGTCGTCATTGATCCCTTTCATGGCCACCACATTGATTTTGATGGGATTGAACCCCAGCCGCTCCGCCTCCTGTATGCCTTCATATACCCTGTCGAAGCAATCCCTGCGCGTGATATAGAATACCCGCTCTGGTTTGAGAGAGTCCAAGCTGATGTTGATGCGGCAAATGCCGCAGTTTCTGATATCCGCGGCAAAGTCCTTGAGCAAGACGCCGTTCGTGGTGAGGGTGATTTCTTCAAGGGCTCCGATGTGAGAAAGCTTTTCCAAAAAGTTGCGAAATCCCTTGCGAACCAAGGGCTCACCACCGGTCAGCCTTACTTTCCGGATACCGGTTTGGGTGGCAAGGTCGACAAGGTGAAGCATCTCTTCGTAAGAGAGGATTTCGCTGTGGGGCACGAAGTCAACGCCTTCATCGGGCATGCAATAGAGACATCGCAGATTGCACCGGTCTGTCACTGAAAGTCGTAAGTAGTTGATGATGCGCTTGGGCTCCGGGGTCAATACTTCAGCCTTCATAAGCGTATTTCCTTTTCCAGGGGGCTTATTATTTTTGATATATAACATAAATCCTTTGCAGATAAAATCAAAGTTTTAGATCCTTTTACGATTTTTTTCCTGAGACCCTTCCCAGCCTCTACAACGTCCTCCGGGAAACAAGGACGGCCTATGAAAACCGGAAAGGAAGCGATCCGACCCCCGGAAGCCATCCTGGCTTCCACCACATCCCAGTGGTGCCCCAGGGTCTCACCGAGCAGGATCCAGATCAGATTCCAGACCGCACAGCTGAACAGAGCCAGAGCGCCGACCTCGAGCAAACGAAGCCGGGCGAGCCCTGCGGCAATGGAGATGACGGAGCGGACCCCGGGCAGGAAGCGGTTGAGGGCAATGAGAAGGTACCCATACCTCTCGAACCAGGCCTCCGCTTTTACGATGTTTTCGGCTCGGAGAAAGGAGAAGTTTTTTTCAATGAAGAAACGGCGCCCCAAAAAACGGGCCAGCCAGAACAAGGTGAGGAAGCCGAGCAAGCTTCCCACAGTGGTCGCCAGGTAGACCCCCAAAAAACTGAGCTTTCCCGCGCCTACCAGGAAGGCCCCCAAAACAGTAATCGTATCGCCGGGAATGGGAGGAAAGAGGTTCTCCACAAACCCACTGAGTCCTAAAAGCAGATAAACCAAAGCATCGGGGAGCGCGTTGAGGGCGTTCAAGAATTTTTCCGTGTAGGTCATAGCGCGATTCCCCTTATAACTTGAATCAGGGCGGTTCTCAAAGCAAAACCGCCCTGCTTTTTGCCTTGACGGAAACGGAAGCTCTTGCTAAGCAAATAAAGGACTTAGTTCTCACTAAACCCTTTACCTCTGGTGGAAGACCCGGATAGGTTCTACCGATCCGGGATCTAGAAGAGCCACCATGTGTTGAATCATGAGGCTTAGGAAGGAAGCCTTTTCTTGCGTTCCGAGGCTCCGGGCTGGTCCGGTCTTCACCAGCGGCCTCGACAAAGAGCTAAAATTAAACTCATCCGCGCATTGGTGAGGACCGGACAGCGCCCTCTCACCAGTCACTTCAGAAAAGGCTTCCTCCCTGAGCCTCATGGGCCAGCTGATGCCTCCCGCTTTGCGGGAGGGGACTTAGTTTGCTATGTATACACCCGATTTCAAAAGTCGTGATCCGGACGCAGAGTTTATTCGGTTTTGAGCATTATTCCATCATTCTACGGGTGTGGCGCAAATAAAAAATCGGTATTAGATTTATTACAAAGTTATAGAGTTTTAGAAATTCCAGAATGTGAGAGGCTCGGTTTTTCATGGCAAAGCAAAAAGTGACCCGCAAAGAAATGTTGAAAAAACCCGACGAATTCCTGACCTTGTCCGCCAGGGCGGCCATGTTTGTTCGGGAACACGAGAAGCCATTCACCTACGCCGGCATCGCCCTGTTGGCCGTTGTGGTAATCTATCTGGGGATCAACACGTACCTCGACCATGTCAACAAGAAAGGACAGAGCGCTTACAATGCGGCTTACTATGCATTGATGGCCCGGATGAACGTTAAAGAGCAGCAAAAGGAACTGGCGGAAACGGAAGCCCTTTTCCAAGAGGTCATGACGGAATACGGCCGTTCAAAGGTGAGCCGCCTGGTTCCTCCTCAGGTGGCCTTTCTGATGTACCAGGACAAGAAATATGACGAAGCCATCGCGCTCTATCTTCGATTTCTTAAAGATGTGCCGGAGGCTTCGCCTTATCGGTCTTTGGCGGACCTGGCCCTTTCCGCCTGTTACGAGGAAAAAGGGGAACTGCCGGCGGCGGTTGAGAGGCTAAAGGACGTCATCTTCGGCTCAACAGGCGAATTCAAAGAGCAGGCCATGTTCAGCCTGGCAAGGGTCTACACCCTGTCGAACCAGAAGGAGAAGGCTGAGGAGACTCTCCGGGATTTTATGGATACCTTCCCGGATTCTCCGCATCTGCCCATGGCCAAGGCCCAGCTGGGCGGATAGGAACCCTTCCATCTGTGGAAGTTCATTTTAGATAGCAACGCCCATTGGGTTGGATGCGGGTGGACGGGAACACTGCCGTCTGCGATTCAGAGCTGGTTTTGAATGGGCAAACTTTAGCTAATATATTAATTTTGCTAATACAAATCCTACCCCCAGGCCTCTTCATTTTTGCTTGACATCATTTCCCGGCTTAGCTAACGTATAACTATTTTGTAGCTAAAATATAGCTTCCTTGGAGGGTCATTATGATCATCGGGGAAATCCTAGCCAGGAATGCCAGAGTGCATGGGGATGAGACCGCCCTGATCGAAAGGGAGCCAGCGAGAAACTTCAGAAGGGCCATGACCTGGAAAGAATTCGATGAAAGGGCCAACAAGATTGCCAATGCCCTTATGGCCAAGGGCGTTCAGAAGGGAGACAAGGTGATTCACCTGATGATGAATTGCCTGGAATGGCTCCCTGCGTACTTCGGGATCCTGAGAACCGGCGCCTGGGCCGTGCCCTTAAATTTCCGGTTTACCGCCGAGGATATACGATACTGTGCGGAAATTGCCGAAGGCAAGGCCATGTTTTTTGGGGAGGAGTTTGTTGATCGCATCAACGGAATAAAACAGGACCTCAAAGGTATCAAGAATTATATCTTTCTGGGCTCGGAGGATAACAAGCCTGCTTATGCCGAGTCTTTTGACGACTTTGTCAAGGCAGGATCAAGGGAAGATCCGAGGGTACCTATCAGCCTTCTGGATGAGGCGGCTCTATATTTCACCTCCGGCACCACGGGCACGCCAAAGCCGATTCTCCTGACCCAAAGGAACCTCGAGTCCGCCTGTATTGTAGAAAACCGCCATCACAACCAAACCCATCAGGACAACTTCCTTTGCATTCCTCCTCTGTACCATACCGGGGCCAAAATGCACTGGTTCGGGAATTTCATTGTGGGCGCCAAGGCGGTCATTCTCAAGGGGGTTAAGCCGGAATGGATCGTTGAAGCTGTTTCCGAAGAGCAATGTACTCTTGTGTGGCTCTTGGTGCCTTGGGCTCAGGATATCCTGGTGGCCATTGAGAGCGGGCAGATCAAATTGGAGGACTACAAACTCGATCAGTGGCGTTTAATGCACATCGGCGCCCAACCGGTCCCCCCCAGTCTGATTAAAAACTGGAAAAAGGTGTTCCCCCGTCACGACTACGACACGAACTACGGGCTGAGTGAAACTACTGGACCGGGCTGTGTTCATCTCGGGCTTGAAAATCTCCACAAAGTCGGGGCCATCGGTGTCCCCGGCTTTGACTGGGAATGCCGGGTGGTGGACGAGCGACTCGATGACGTCCCCGGAGGCCGGGCCGGGGAACTGGCCGTCAAAGGGCCCGGGGTCATGAAAGAGTACTACAAAAATCCTGAAGCCACCCGAAACACCCTCGTGGACGGATGGCTTCTGACCGGCGATATGGCCCGCTTCGATGAAGACGGGTTTATCTGGCTGGTGGACAGAAAGAAGGATGTGATCATTACCGGCGGGGAAAACATCTTTCCCGTGGAAATCGAAGATTTCCTGTTGGAAAATGACAAGATCCAGGATGCGGCTGTCATCGGCATCCCTGATGAGCGACTGGGAGAGATCGTGACCGCCATCGTCAAGGTCAAACCCGGCAAGGACATGACGGAGGAAGAATTTTTGGCTTACTGTGAAAGCCTGCCGAGATACAAGAGGCCCAGAAAGATTTTCTTCGATGACGTGCCTCGGAACCCCACAGGTAAAATAGAAAAGCCGAAGCTGAGAAAAAAGTATGCAGGAATGGCTGAAAGCTTCAAAGTATAAAATGGCTGCGCCAAATTGCGTTTTGTGAATTCCGCAGTACGTTAGTTTTATCTTTTACATGGGACATCGCGACGTCGTTCACTGGAATGATGGGAGAATGGAATGGAGGAATGTTGGGACAAAAGAGGGGACAAAACTTGATGTTTATCAGAATTGGGCCTCATGTGCTTGAACCCGTTATTCCAGTATTCCAACGTTCCATTATTCCAAATGTGAGCGAAGCGAACTGAGTTCAAACGAGAGAGGGGGTAAGTATGCATAAATTACTCACAGATTCTCCTGGAAAGGAAATCCTGCTTCTTGGCAATGAGGCCATTGCCCGCGGTGCGCTGGAAGCCGGTGTGGCTTTCGCCACCTGCTATCCTGGAACACCGTCCTCAGAAATCCCTGAACAGTTTTTTGCCATCAGTCAAGAAACGGATCTCTATTTTGAGTATTCAACCAACGAGAAAGTGGCGATGGAAGTGGGTGCCGGGGCGGCCATCAGCGGTCTCAGGACCAGGGTGACCATGAAACATGTGGGGCTGAACGTGGCGGCGGACCCCTTGATGACCTTGGCATACACAGGTGTTGAGAAAGGTATGGTCATTGTGAACGCGGATGACCCCTATCTCTTTTCAAGCCAGAATGAACAGGACAATCGCTATTATGCCAGGCTGTCAGGCTTACCCATGCTGGAGCCGAGCACCACGCAGGAGATGAAGGACTGGACTGTTTCAGCCTTCGATCTGTCTGAGGCGTTGAAACTCTGTCGTCGGCAGTCCTCATGGTCGTGTGCGCGCCTGGCCCGACGGTGAGCGGCTTGTAGACCTCATCGACTACAAAGGCATAGATGTCGGCGTCGGGGGACCTTTGCATCCGGTTCATGAAGCAGGTGGAGAAGATTCTCGTGGTTGAGGAGCTTGAACCGGTTATGGAACACGACCTCAGGGCGCTCGCTCAGGAGCAGGGAATCGCCACCCTAATCAAAGGGAAGGGGGTAGGAGGTCTTTCCCGCCTCTTCGAATATGATCCGGGCATGGTGAGAAGAGCGGTGGCGGCGTATTTCAATATTGACTATAAGGCTCCTGCGGCCTTAGACACGGCTGATCTGCCCCCCCTTCCGGGCAGGCCCCCCAACCTCTGTGCCGGGTGCCCCCACAGGGCCACTTTTTACGCGGTCAAACAGGTGTACGGCACCGATGCCATTCATCCCACGGATATCGGGTGCTACACCTTGGGCCTTTTGCCCCCCCTTTCCATGGGGGACCTGGTGCTCTGCATGGGTTCCTCGGTGAGCTCCTCCTGCGGTTTCTCTCGGGCTACGGATCAGAAAGTGGCTTCGTTCATCGGGGACTCCACATTTTTTCATTCAGGGATCACGGGACTGATCAATGCGGTGCACAACAACCACAAGTTCACTTTGGTGATTCTGGACAACGGCACCACCGCCATGACCGGGCACCAGCCCCACCCGGGCGTGGACACGGAACCGATGGGCGTTGAGAGGACCCAGATATCTGTTGAAAATGTGGTCCGGGGGTGTGGGGTCAAAGACGTGCACGTGGTGAAACCCTTCAACGTGAAAAAGACCATTGAAGCCTTGCGGGCCTCTTATGATTATGACGGCATATCTGTTGTCATCTCCAAGGAGTATTGTCCCCTTTTTGCAAAGGGCATCGGCAAAGCCAGGAAGGCGAGGCCTTTTTATGTCAATCTGAACAAATGCAAGAACCATCGAGATTGCATCAACCTGCTTGCTTGCCCGGCCATGTACTTGGAGGGGGAAGTCGTACACATCAACAAGAATCTGTGCATCGGCTGCTCCGTCTGTGCGCAGGTTTGCCCTGAAAACGCGATCATGCCATTGAAAGAATGAGATGGAGGTGACCATGGAAAAAAAGCGATGTATATTTGTCGGCGTGGGGGGACAAGGGAATCTCCTGGCATCTAATCTTCTCGGACAAGCTGCGCTTTCCATGGGAATCCCTGTGGTGGTCAGTGAAATTCACGGCATGGCACAGCGGGGTGGCGTGGTGGAATCCGCCGTATTGATGGGCAAGGTGAAAAGCCCTATTGTCTCCAATGGAGAGGCGGATATTCTGGTGAGCTTTGAGCCTTTGGAGACCATGCGCATTCTTTCGAAGTGCAATAAAGAGACGCTCATCATCACCAATGACCAACCCCTCCCCCCGTTCACCGTCTCGGTAGGACAGGGTGTGTATCCGCCGGTGGAGGAAATCCTGCGCAGGGTGCAAAAAAAGGTGGACCACGTCATTTCTCTCCACGGAAACGACCTGGCGGAGAAGGCCGGGAATCCCCTCTCCCTCAACATGGTCATGCTCGGTGCCCTCATCGGTACAGGGGAGCTCCCTGTGACGGAACCGGTGATGAAGGAGACCATTTCCGTCTCCACCAAGAAGGCTTTTTTGGAATCCAACCTGAAGGCCTTTGATCTGGGGATGGAGGTGTCCGAGAAGCTGGGAAAAAACTTGGCTTTATAGCTTCTGATACAGGGCGAGAACGCCTTCAAGAGCGTTCTCGGTCAGAAGACGGAAGCCGTTTAGGTTGGGGAGGATCTTCTCCAAGCCGTAAACCATGAAGATCGAACCCGGTTTGGCCCGTTGTGCTATGAGGGAAGCAAACTCCACGTGCATGGTGAGATAGGTATAGAAGAGGCCGTACTCCTCAAAGCGCACGCCTGCTTGATCGTAGACCTGTTCATGGACAGAGAGATCCATGGTGTCGCCGTGGAAGAGGTGGATATTATCAGGAGGCAAGGGGAGGGCACTGCACTCGAGCTCAGCCTCCAAACCCGACCGCAACAGCGCGTATTCCTGCAACGTCCACTCATCCACTTCGATGCCGACTGATTTTTTCACCAGATAGCTCAGAAGCACGTTGACCCGGCCGTCCGCGGAGCCCATATCGAGGAATAGAGATTGGTGCGGAATCAAAAGGCGCTGTTCTATCATGGTCAAGAGACAGGATGCCAGCTTGCTCAGATCCGTGGACCTTCTGAAGCCGAGAAAACCCACATCCCCCACCTTCCTCCGGTCGTAAAAGTGGGCGACTTTCATTAGGGCTTGTTTGGTCGTCTCGTCCAACAGGTGGGGCATAACGGGTCAGCTCTCCGGAAGGCGCATCAATACTTTTTTGAGCTGTTCCTTCGACAGAAAAAGACATTCGAGTTCAACGCCTTCTTTTTGGCGAAGCGCCTTGATTTTGTGTGGGTCGATGCGGTCTGTGACTTTCTTGCAGAGGTAATTGACGCACAAGACGTGGCGGGCTAAAAGTTGACAACCATCCCGGCCCAGAAAAAAGCAGCTTGCGGGGTCATGGCGCTTGGTGGGAAGGTTGACATCCAACAACAGATTGATGAGAAGGAGGAGGCCGCTATAATAATTCTCCACGCCCGCGCCGCAGCATGAACCCCCTTCTCTCTCTTCACAATCCGTGCAGACATCGACGATGCCTGCACTCACCATTTCACGGCGGGAGTCCTGGACGGCGCTCCGGAGGTCCTTGAGGAGTTGGGCAACCGTCGGGTCCTGAAGCAGAGTGTGTCTCAAACGGTGGTGAAGCCCCTGTGCCCAAGCAATTTTTTTCTCTATAGGGCTTTGGAGGGAAATCGCTTTGATGCCCATGGCTCCTTATTGCTTCTTGCTCTTTCTTCCTCGGCCTTTTCCCTTCCCGGTTTCGTTTTTCTCCTCCTCTTCTCCGAACTCCTTGAGGCCTTCAGCTAGAGATTTGAGTTTCTCGTCGACCAGGTGATTAATGGTTCCTTTAGGGTACGTGCCGTCTGCTTTAAGTTCTCCAGCGGGCATGCCGGCGAGAATCTCAATCCCTTCATCAATGGTTTTCACAGAACATGCCTTTGTGGCGGCAGCAATCGTAGAAGCCTTCAATTTTGTAGTTCACCCCGCCAATAGCCTGAACCTCTCCTTTCTGGTTCATTGATCCGGTCACGGCAATGGATTGCTTGATGGGAACGGCGGCAAGGCTGGAAAGGAGCGCGTAGATTTCCGTGGATGAGGCGCTGTCCCCGTCCACACCCGAGTAAGATTGCTCAAAGGCGATGCTTGCACTCATGGTCAAGGGTTTGTCCTGAGCGTATTTCTTTCGCAGGTAACCCCCCAAGATCAAAATGCCTTTGTTATGGGTGTTTCCCGAAAGGTCCGCCTCCCTCTCGATGTTGATAATCCCGGCGCGGCCCATAGAGGTGGAGGCTGTAATCCGGGAAGGCTTCCCGAACATGAAGTCTCCCAAATTGTAAACAGCGAGGCCGTTCACCTGGCCGACCACCTCCCCCTCTGTGTCAATCATCAAGGTGCCGCGGTCGATCATCTCCTGAATGTGTTCTTCGATCATATTGGATCTGTAAATTCTAGATTCAATCGCTTTGTCCACATGCTTTTCCTGCACCGTGGATTGCTTGTCCTCGCCGGCCCAGTAGTCCGATTCACGGATGATGTCCGTTATGACAGGGAAACTGGTGGAGATCTTCTCCTGTCTTCCCGTCATGCGAACAGCTTGCTCCAACAAGGCGGCTATTGCACTCCGATCAAAGGGCTTCAGTTTTTCTTCGTCCGCTTTCATTTTTAGAAATTCAGCGAACTGACGAACCGACTTATCGTTTTTTTCCATGACGGTGTCGAAGTCGGCCCGGACCTTAAAAATCTTCTTCAAATCTTCATCGTACGCGAGAAGGAGGTGATAGAGATACTCATCGGAGATGACCACCACCTTGATGTCCATTTCTATGGGTTCGGGTTTCAAGCCTGTGGTGGTGAAAAGATAGAACGGGTCATACGTTTCGATCTCCATCTTCTTGGTCTTGAGAGCCCTTTTTAAAGCCGGCCAGACGCCCGGTTCCACAACGGCTTCCAGCAGGTTCAACACCAGGTAGCCGCCGTTGGCTTTCACCAAGGATCCGGCCTTGATTTTGCTGAAATCCGTTCGCCACACCCCGCTTCGGTCCACGATTCTTTCGATGCTTCCAAACAGGTTCCGGTAGGTGGGGTGGGTTTCCACGAGCACCGGAGGTCCCTTTTGTTCAGTATTGTCCACCAGCAGGTTGACCTGATAAGGCTGAAAACGATCGCCTTCGGGCATCATAAAGGGCAAGCCGGGTATGACCTGCTGGGGCTGGCTGGCAAAAATCTGAAGATTTTCCGCCATATCCTCCAGCATGTCGTTGAAGTAGGTGTCGATGGTTTTGCCCTCGTACTTCTGCCTGAGAGGCGTGGTTAATTCCGTTGCCAATTTCATGAACATGACCCGGTCCATCTTTTCCACAGTCTCCTGCAAGCCCTTTTGGAGATCACGCAGTTCGAGGAAAATTTGATCGATCTCTTCACCCAGCTTGACCTGCTTTTCCTTCAAGGTCTCGAATTCTTTCTTGGGGAATCTCCCTTTCTCCACCATGGCCTCAAGCTGATCAATGTGCGTGGGATTCCCATCCACCAAAGGCATGACCTCCGGCCGCTTCACTTGTCCGACCTGGACATCCACCAGCGCGAAGCCGTCCTCCCGCACCTTCTTGTCCAGGTTCTTGAAAAAGCAAAGATCATCCGGCACTTTGCCTTCTTTTTTGGAAATGGCCTCGAGGAGCTTTCGCGCCGTGGCCAATCTTCCTGTTCCCGGCATACCCGTCACGAAGACATTGTATCCCGGTTTATTCATCCCCATACCGAATTTGAAAGCGTCCACACCCCTCTTCTGCCCTATAATCTCTTTCAGGGGTTCAAGGTCGTCGGTGGACTCGAAGGGCAGGGTCGCGGGATCGAGCTTCCATCGGAGCTTTACAACAGGCACTTTGTTATCTGATTTTTTCCTGGGCATTGTCTGAATCTCCTCCGTAATGGTGGGTCCGTCTTAACAGAGCGATGGGGATGAGATCACGAATTAGGTGGCCCTGATTTTGACTTTTCTGGCCTCGACGCTGCATTTGGGCATAACTATGGTCAAGATGTCGTCTTTGTAAGTGGCCTCGACATCATCCATGAGAATTCTGCACGGAAGCTGAATGGTGCGAGAAAAATGGCCGTACCGCCTTTCAGTCCTTTGATATCCTTCCCCTTCCTTTATCCGATCTTCTTTGAAGTCTCCTCGAATGATCAGGTTGTCGTCTGTGATGGATATGTCGAGATCCTCAGGGCTCAGGCCTGGGATTTCAGCCTTGACAATCAACGCTTTCTCCGTCTCAGAAAGTTCTATGAAAGGGGTACCGATGGTGCGGGGAAGAAAGGGAAAACGAAAATCGTCCCAGAGTCTGTCAAGGAGACGATCCATGTCCCTTCTCAACCTGTCGATCTCCTGTTGTTTCCAGAGAATCAGCCCTGCCATGATGCAACCTCCTGATGTGTAAAAGAAATCTTCATATCAAGCGCTTTTCGATAACGCCTCAATATATGGACTGGCCTAGGATGTTGCAAGCACTTTTTGCGCTCTTATGAAGGAGGGCTTTGCGGGTCCCAGAAATGACTCGAATAAGTCCTCGCTTGCCAGAGGTCAGACGGGGGATGGTCTTACAGAACCGCAACCCAAATTTCCTCGGAGCATGTAGGACGCCCCCATAATATCCATAGGGGCACCTTGCAGGCCCGCCCGCCAACGCGAGCCGCTTAGGCGAGGCGGGCGCGGGCCCAGAAGATGCAGGGTGTTTGACAGATTATTCTTTGGGGGTGCCCGGCTTTACATCGATGGTGTATGGGGGTATGGTGAAAAGAGAGTTTTTGTCAGGGGCTTGGCCTGTGACCTACCGAAGCTTTCGAAAAACAAATCACCCGGCCATCGTCGGTTTTCTCATGCCTTTCATGGCGGCAGGTCTCGCCTCCGCGTATGTCCTTTACCAGCGCGGTGATCTCGTCTCCTTTTGGTTCCGGGCTTGCTTTCTGGTCCTCATTCCCTTGATGCTCCTTGGCGGCCTCATTCTGTCCTTGAAATCAATTCCCCTGATCAAGGTTCGAGGCGACAAGGATTACGCCTATTCCGGCCTTGTTCTCAATATCTTTTTCACTCTCCTGTACGTGGCGTCTCTGATTTACCTCCTGGCCACGGGGCAACCGTAACAATTACAACTCTCTCCCGACCCCCCACTTTTCGAGCAGTTTAACCATATCGGTCAGGGCCTGGTGAAGGGGAGTGGCAACGCCTTTGCGTTTTCCCATGGAATAGATCATACCGCTCAGGGTCTCGATCTCGGTTGGTCTGCCGTTCAGAATGTCCTGCAACATGGGTGAGAGGTTTTCGGCCGTATTTCGGCACACCTCCAAGAGCTTGTCGTATAGATCTTCGTGAGGCAGCTGAACGGCACAGGCCTGGGCTACCAGTTTCCCCTCATCTATAAGGCGCTTGGCCAAAGCAATGGATTCCATTTTTTCAATAACCTGACCATTTCTCAGCCTGAGGATGGCCGTCAAAGCATTGATTGCCGAATAAACAAGCGCCTTGGACCACACATGCCCGACCACATTGTTGGATACCTCGGTCTGAATATCCGACCTGTCAAAGGCCTCTTTTATCTTTATCAGGCGCTCGGTCCGCTCCCCCTCCAGCTCGCCTATGAGCGTCTTGCCTGAACCGGCGTGCCAGACCTTCGATTCATCAAGAGAAGTGGCCCCGTGAAACGTCACACCACCGAGGATGTTTTGCTTATCCACGATTTCGCCCATGGTTTCGATGTTTCCGAGGCCGGTCTGGATCGTGAGCACGGGCGATTCCTGGCGAACGAGGTGGGCCACGCTTCTTAGTGCTGCCGCGGTCGTGTACCCCTTGACCGAAAGGATAATCAAGTCACAAAAATCTATGGAATGGCCTTCACCGGTGGCTCTTGCCTTTGCAGTGAAATAGACGTCGGTCTTTTTTTCTCCCAGCTTTAAGAATTGAATTCCTTTTTCGTTTACCGCCCCGACCACCTCGGGGTTCGTATCAAGAAAGATGACTTCATGCTTACTCTTGCTCAGCATGCCCCCAAAAAAACGTCCGATCGCACCCGCTCCGACCATGACAATCTTCATAGCGCGCTCCCCCATTTTCTCCCCAAGATAGCCCATCTTACCCACGTGTTCGACATTTTACAAGAATAGGCGTGCTTTTCTTTGCCTCAGGCTGCGACCCGAATCATCGACCATTTTTCAGGCACACGACTTAAGGCGTAAGGCTCAAGGTGAATCGAACGGTCAACTGTAACTACCTTGCGCCTTACGCTTAACCCCTTAAGCCGTCTCATGATATCGCCTTTCGAGGAACAGCCATCCCGGCGCGCCAAAAACGCAGGTAAAACTTCCTGCGCCCTATGCCTTTAGCTATAGGCCGGCTCATCATATCCGTGAGGGATCAAAATGTTGTATGAGGGAGCGTCGCTGACGCTAGATGTTGCATTGAAAGGGGGTCGAGGCGTCCGGAAAAACCAGTAATATCTGCTTATTACTTTATTATTTTCTTGACATGGGGGCTGGTTTCACCGTAAAGTGTCATAAAGTGCAACAAAGTGGAACAAAGTGTCAGGGCCGAATATGTTCAGGGGACGATCAAAGCACGCACTCGATGACAAAGGCCGGCTGGCCATCCCAGCCCGGTTTAAAGAAGTTCTGAAACAAAAACAGAACGACTGTTTGGTGCTGACAAACCATGATAAATGCCTGTGGGCCTTTGCACAGGAGGACTGGCGCCGCATCGAGGAAAGAGCCTCCAATATGCCAAAATTGGATCCCATGGTCAACGCCTTTCTGCGGTACTTCATCTCCGGGGCTCAGGAGTGCCCGCTCAAGCAAGGACGGATCACCATTCCCCCGGATTTGAGGGATGTCTCGGGCCTAAAAAAAGAGGTGGTCCTCGTGGGTGGATTACGGCTCTTTGAAATATGGGACAAGGATCAATGGGACCAGGAGTTTGAGCGGGCAAAGCAGAGTTTTCCCCAAGTCAGCCAGAACCTTTTGGATATCGGCATCTAGAGGGGGAAAAGGTGTCGTATCCGCATCGGCCCGTTCTCGTGAACCAGGTGGTCAAGGCCTTATTAACCACGCCCGACGGCATCTACGTTGACGCTACGGCGGGAACCGGCGGACACAGCGAAGCGATCGGGAGGGCATTAGGCGCGAAGGGGCGCCTGCTTTGTCTGGATCGGGATCCGGAGGCGCTCAGATTATGCCGGGAAAGGCTCTTTTTTCTCGGTGAAAGGGTCACCATGGTCAACGGGAACTACGCCGCTGCAAATGAAATCATTCGAAATCTGGGCACTGAGGCTGTTCAGGGCATCCTCTTGGACCTTGGAATGTCCACCCATCAGCTTGACCAATCGGGCAGGGGATTCAGCTTCAATCGGGATGAACCCCTTGATATGAGAATGGACCCGGGCGCCGGCATGACCGCTCAGGAACTGATCAACAGTGCCCCTGCCCGGGAGCTTGAAAAGATACTGCGAGAGTTCGGCGAGGAAAAAAGGGCCAAGGCCATCGCCAAATCGATTGCGCAAAACCGACCCATTTCCTCTTCCCGGCAACTGGCCGATCTGATCGAGGCGGTGGTACCGCGACCCCGTCGAGGGAGGAAGCATCCGGCAACACGGACCTTTCAGGCCCTGAGGATTGCCGTTAACCGGGAATTAGAGCACCTGAGGACATTCTTGGAAAAGGCTCCATCCTTGATCGCCATAGGGGGCCGGCTGGTTGTCTTGTCCTATCACTCCTTGGAAGATCGGATGGTCAAGCAAGCCATGGCGGATTGGGAAAGGGTTTGCCAATGTCCCCCGAACCTGCCCGAATGCCGGTGTGGCAAGAGACCGCTTTTCAAGCGGTTTCACAAAAAAGGGATCAAGCCGGACCAAAAAGAAATCGACCGAAATCCCAGGGCACGAAGTGCCATTCTAAGATTCGCTGAGAGGATTTAGACATGGTCAGACCTGCAAGGACGACAGAGGCAGAGGGAAAGCGGAACGCAAAAACCGGTATTCGAGTCAACAAGGTGAGAAGAAAGAAGGGAAGGCTTCGCCTCACCCATCGGCAGATTTTCATCACAGCGGTTATGCTTCTCGCGTTTATGGGAAGCGGCATTGGTTATGTTTGGTCTAATTTCGAAGGGACTCAGATCGGATACGATTTGGGCAGGCTCAGGCAGGAGGAGTTGAGACTCAAAGCGCTCAACCAAAAGCTGAGACTCGAGTTGGCGACTTTGAGGTCGCCCCAATATCTGGAAGAGGCGGCCTGCTGTCTGGGCCTCAAAGGGGCCTCGGCGGAACAGAACGTAGTGCTGCCATGAAGGTGAAGGAAAAAAAGTGGATTCGCTTTCGCATCTATGTTGTTGCGCTTTTTATTGTCGGGGGACTGATGGCCATCCTGGCCCGAGCTTACCAGTTGCAAGTTTTGGAAAAGGACCGGTTAGCCTCTATTGCCCTTTCCGATTACAAGGATGTGGTGAAACTGCCTCCAAAACGAGGAACGATCTATGATCGGAAAGGCCATGAACTGGCGGTTACGGTCGAAGTGGAATCCATTTATGCCCATCCCAATCTTGTAAAAGAGAAAAAGTCTGCGGCGAGAGCGATATCCAGAATCCTTGGTACCAAAGAGAGCGAAATTCTAAGCCTGCTCAAAAGCAAACGCTCCTTCGTGTGGATTGATCGAAGAACGAGCCCGGAAAAGATCGAAAAAGTGAAGACACTGCCCTTTGCCGGTATAGGCTTTACCAAGGAGTCGGGCCGCTATTATCCCGGAAGGGAAACCGGTTCCCATCTTTTGGGTTTCGCCGGTACGGACAACCAGGGGCTGGAGGGACTGGAAAAAACCTATGACCACCTGCTGCGCGGGCCCGAATACACGCTCACGCAGATGCGTGACGCTCTGGGCAGGCCTTTCTATGTCAGCAGACCCATGGCCGACGGCCACGAGATGCATGACCTGGTGCTCACCATTGACAAGGATGTTGAGTACAAAGCCCAGAAAGCGCTTCAGGCGGTGGTGGAGGAAACAAAGGCCAAGAGCGGGCAGTGTATTATCGTGGACCCCATGACAGGAGAAATCCTGGCCATGGTGGTTTATCCGTCTTTCAACCCGAATGTTTTTTGGAAACACCAGCCCTACCAGTGGAGAAACCGTACGGTCACCGACTGCTATGAGCCGGGCTCGACAATCAAGGCCTTTCTTCTGGCAGCGGCTCTGGATAACGGGGCTGTAACTCCTCAGACAACCTTCTTCTGTGAGAACGGAGAATTCCGTCTGGGCAACCACGTGATCCATGACCACGATGATGAGGGGCACGGTCTCCTCACCGTTTCGGAGATTATCAAGGTTTCCAGCAACATCGGTGCCGTGAAGATAGGTGAAAGGCTGGGTTATAGAAGGCTCTGCGAGTATCTGAAAAAATTCGGCTTCGATGGCGGCTATTGCGAACGGCGGCAAGCTCATGCGTCCCTTTGTGGTCAAAGAGATCAAGGACCAAGGAGGGCGGGTAATCCGGGAGACTCGTCCCAGAGTGGTGCGAAGGGTGGTTTCTCCTGAAACGGCAAGGCGGGTGACTCGGATACTCGAGAAGGTGGTGAGCGAGGAGGGGACCGGCTCACTGGCGGCCATCAAAGGCTACAGGGTGGCTGGAAAAACCGGAACATCGCAGAAAGTGGACCCCCGCACGAGGACCTACTCAAACAAGAACTATGTCACTCTTTTTGTCGGCTTTGTGCCAGCAAATGATCCCAAGCTGACCATACTCGTGATGGTGGATGAGCCTCAGGGGAAAAAGTACGGCGGACTGGTGGCGGCCCCTGTTTTCAGAGAGGTGGGGGCTTGGTCCCTGAACCACTTCCAGGTTACACCCCAGCTCATTATGGTGAAGCGAGAACAAGGGGGGCGACGTTCGTTGAGCCGGAAGCTAAGGCCGGCTCTTGAACCGCGAGTGAGAGAGATGAACCCTGATATTTTGCCTGACTTCAGGGGCCAGACCATGAGGGAGACTCTGACAGAGGGACAGGCACTGGGCATCAGGGTTGTGCTCAAGGGAACCGGTGTGGCTGTGGAGCAAGTCCCCAAGCCGGGTTGTGCCTTAAGCAAGGTCCATGAAGTCAAAGTCAGTTTCAAGCCCCCCCTATGAAGGGGCAGCCGAGGGGCGGGGCGGAGTGCGCGCTGCATTTGGCGCGGGGATAGGGGCGAAGCGGGAAATCATGTGGCAAGGATCTGGTGAGATGATTCACCGGTCGATGACGCTCAAGTGGAACGGGAGCCTATGAAACTGGGTCAGATTCTCGAAGGAATGACGGATTACGACTTCGAGGGAGACAGAGACGTGGAGATCACGGGCCTGACCTATGATTCACGCCGGGCTCTGCCCGGATATCTCTTTGTCGCCGTAAGGGGGCACAGCGCCAACGGTCACGACTACCTCCAGAGCGCAGTCGAAAGGGGGGCAGCCGGGCTCGTGGCTGAAGAGTTCGGGGACATTAGGGGAAAAGCGGCCAAGATCCGGGTTCCTGATTCACGGCTCGCCCTGTCGAAGATTGCCGCCCAGTTTTACTGCCGTCCTTTCGATGCCGTGAGCCTGATCGGCATCACAGGTACAAACGGGAAAACCACGACCAGCTATATCTTGGAATCCATACTCACGGTGTCCGGGGCCAAACCCGGAGTGGTGGGAACGGTGAACTACCGATTCGCGGGGAAGAAACGTGCCGCCCCTGTTACCACGCCGGAGTCCCTTGATCTCATGTGTCTTTTAAAGGAGATGGCAGACGAGGGAGCCACCCACGTGATCATGGAAGTCTCATCCCATGCTCTTGACCAGAAAAGGACCGTGGATTGTCCCTTTCGGGTTGCTATATTCACCAATCTTTCGAGAGACCACCTGGACTACCACGAAACCATGGAGGCCTACTTTGAAGCCAAGAGTCAGCTCTTCTGCAGATTACGGAGGAGGGGACCCGGGTTCGAGCCGACCGCCGTGATCAACATGGATGACCCCAGAGGAAAGGCTCTGACCACCCTCACCGATGCCGCGGTCTTGACCTATGGACTTCACGAGGCCTGTCAAGTGCGGGCTGAATCCATCGTTGCGGACAAGAGGGGCATTAGGGCCACCTTGATAGCCCCTGCGGGACGAAGGGACATCCGGTCCTGCCTTATCGGGAAACACAACATCTACAACATTCTGGCAGCTGCCGCCGCCGCCCTGTCCCTGAACATTTCTCTCGATGCGGTGGCTGAAGGAATAGAAGGGCTCAGGGTGATCCCGGGCAGGCTGGAATCGGTGTCCAACCAGCGGAATCTCACACTGGTGGTGGACTATGCCCATACGCCGGATGCTCTTCTCAAAGCGCTGGAGGCAGTAAGACCCCTTGCGGAAGGAAGGCTCATAAGCGTATTCGGCTGTGGTGGCGACCGCGACAAAGGAAAAAGACACGAGATGGGGCTCGTGGCGGGAACGCACAGCGACCTGGTTTTTGTCACCTCCGACAATCCCCGCACCGAAGAGCCCCGATCCATTGTGACAGCCATCGAAAAAGGGGTTCTGGAATCGGGATTGAGGCCAGTGTCATGGCCTGTCAAGGGGGAAGAGAAGAAGTCAGGCTATGTGCTGGAGGTGGATCGCCGGAAGGCCATCCGCATGGCTGTGGCTGTTGCGGAAGAGAAGGATGTTGTCTTGATCGCAGGCAAGGGCCACGAAGACTACCAGATCGTGGGCACCGAGAAAAGGCACTTTGACGACCGTGAGGAAGCCGCTCTGGCCGCCCATGAGAGGGTGTGAATGACTGCCGAATGGGGCCGCATCAGCGCAGGAGAAATCGCGACCGCCATTCAAGGGGCATTAATGAAGGGCTCGGGGACCACGATCTTTGAAGGGCTCAGCACCGATTCGAGACACATTGAGGCAGGATGTCTTTTCTGGGCACTTAAAGGGGAAAGGTACGACGGCCAAGATTTTGCCGAACAGGCCGTGAAAGGGGGGGCTGCAGGTGTGGTGGTGGGGAAGCAGGGAGTGCCGCCACGGGTGAACGGGCAGAAGATCACCGTGATCGGCGTGCCGGACACCCTAAAAGCTCTGGGTGATCTGGCCCGGTGGTGGAGAAGCCATTATCCTATTCCGCTGGCGGCCGTTACCGGAAGCGCGGGGAAAACTACGACCAAAGAGATGACCGCTGCCATTCTTGCGTTAAAGGGGGAGACTCTCAAGAACAGAGGCAACTTCAACAACCTCGTTGGCTTGCCCTTGACCCTGTTGGCTCTGGACAAGAGGCACCATGCAGGGGTCGTGGAGATGGGCATGAATCGGCCGGGCGAAATCGGCCGTCTTACGGAGATCTCGGATCCGGACATCGGCGTGATCACCAATGTAGCCAGGGCTCACATCGAAGGGCTCGGGAGCCTTGAGGCTGTAGCCAAGGCGAAGGTGGAGTTGGTGAAAAAGATAGGATCCCGCGCTCAGGTCATCCTCAACGGAGACGACAGGCTTTTGATGGACACAGCATCGTCTTTCCCCAGGAAATCGATGACCTTCGGCCTCGGCCCGGGAAACGATTTTACAGCCCATCATGTCCGAAATCTGGGTCGCCAAGGGATCTCCTTTGAAATCAGGCACGGCCGGGACCGGGTGCCCGTCACATTGCAAGTCCCCGGCGCTCAGAATGTGCTGAATGCTTTGGCCGCATCAGCCGTGGCTTTTTGTATGAACGTGTCGGCTGATCGCATTGCCGAAGGGCTGTCCCGTTTTACCGGAATGGAGGGACGCTTCATGGTACGGGCCCTTCCGGGGGGTGCGTGCTTGGTGGATGACACTTACAATGCCAATCCCTTTTCCTTGAGGGCGGCGCTGGACTCCTTGAAAGGTTTGGCCGCAGACGGCGGTAGAGTCATTATCGGCCTGGGTGAAATGCTGGAACTGGGCGAGGAGACCATCCCCGCTCATGTAGAGGCCGGAGCCATGGTTGCGGAAACGGGCGCACACTACTTTGTGGCCATGGGAGAGCATGCCCGGGAGATGATCCGGGGTGCTTTGGAGAACGGGTTTCCTTCTGACAGGGCGGCGGTGGCGAAGTCTCACGAAGACATGGCGGAGCGCATCAGGGCGATTATGCAAGAGCACGATCTTGTGCTCTTGAAGGGTTCCAGGGGGACAGGTCTCTACAAGGTCGCGCGTATGCTTATGAGGGAAGGCTAGCGAAGCCTTGCGCCAACCAAGCGTCGCTTTCGCCAGGGCTGGCCATTCCCCTCAAGGCGATATCTATAGGGTTAGCAGGCGGCGGACTGATCTTTGAGCGTTTGAGAAAGCTTCGATCTAGTTGGAACGCTAAATTCTGCCAGGGCTTTCGCGGTTGAAACGCCCAAAGATCAGCCCGCTGCAATGTTCGGTGGAATGCTTTGAGATATCGCCTTTCGGGAAACGGCCGGCCCGGCTCCGCAAATAGGTGATATTAGTCCGCGGGTAAGGGTATAGCCAAAGAATAATAGGATGTGCGTAGATGCTCTATAAACTCATCTACTTTTTTCATGGGGACATTTCATGGCTGAATGTTTTTCGGTACATTACGTTCCGAACCATTGTCGCCACGCTGACGGCCCTTTTGCTCCTCTTGTTTTTCGGCACATGGATCATACAGAGACTGCGGACCATGCAGATCGGGCAGCCCATCAGGGAGGACGGGCCGCCCAATCACATGAGCAAGGCCGGGACTCCCACCATGGGCGGTTGCCTCATCCTCCCTGTCATTATCCTGTCTACTGTGTTGTGGGCCGACATCCAAAACATCTTTGTCTGGCTTACCGTGTTCGTGGTGGTGTCTTTCGGACTCATCGGCTTCGGGGACGACTATTTAAAAACAGTTCGAAAAAGCAGCCGGGGACTGAGCATCAAGGCCAAATTCACGTTGCAGGTCCTTTTTGCTTTGATCGTGGCGGTGACCCTGTATTACCACCCCGGCTTCGACACGCAGCTGAGTATTCCGTTCTTCAAACAGGTTACTCCTGATCTCGGGCTCTGGTACATCCCCCAGGCGATCTTTATCATTGTCGGCGCTTCCAATGCGGTCAATCTGACGGACGGACTGGATGGTCTGGCCATAGGGCCCATCATCGTTGCATTTACGAGCTATGTGGTTTTCGCGTATCTTGCGGGGCATGTGAAAATAGCCAACTACCTTCAGATTCCCTACGTGGCGGGTGCCGGCGAGCTTTCGGTCCTGTGCGGGGCCGTGGTAGGGGCCGGTTTGGGCTTTCTCTGGTACAACGCCTTCCCCGCAGATGTTTTCATGGGAGACGTGGGCTCATTGCCCCTCGGCGCTGTTCTCGGCACAGTGGCTGTTATCACCAAGCAGGAAATCGTGCTTGTCCTTGTAGGAGGGCTCTTTGTGGTGGAGACTCTCTCCGTTATTTTTCAGGTCGCCTATTTCAGAATGACGGGAGGGCGAAGGATTTTTCGAATGGCACCGCTCCACCACCACTTTGAATTGAAGGGGTGGCCCGAGTCCAAGGTGACGGTGCGGTTCTGGATTATTGCCATCATTTTGGCCCTGTTGTCTATCAGTACGCTGAAGTTGAGGTAAGGGGTCTCACAACGCGATGGATGTCAAGGGTCGAAGGGTTCTGGTGGTCGGCATGGGCCGATCGGGTCTGTCGGCTGCACGCTGGCTTGCCAGGGAAGGTGCCCGAGTGACGATGAGCGAGGCCAAGGCCGAAAAAGAGTTAGACAAGACGCTGGTGGAGGACATGCAAGAGAGGGGCATTACTGTGGAAAGCGGGGGGCACCGGCAGGAGAGCTTTCTCAGTGCCGACCTGATCGTTCCCAGCCCGGGCGTCCCACTGGACATGGAGCCGCTTCAGGCTGCCCGAAAAAAGGGCATCCCCGTTGTGGGTGAAATGGGGCTCGCGGTCCAGCATGTGGATGCTCCCATCGTGGCTGTGACCGGCACGAACGGCAAATCCACGGTAACGGCTTTCTTGGGAACCATGCTGAAAGCCGGAGGATCGAGCGTTTTTGTGGGAGGAAATATCGGGACGCCGCTGAGCGATTTCGTAGCCGAAAGGGAGCACGCGGACGTGGTGGTTCTCGAGGTGAGCAGTTTTCAACTGGACACCATGGAGGGCTTCCACCCTTCCATTGGTCTGCTTCTGAACATTTCGCCGGACCACCTGGATCGATACCCCAGTTACGAAGCCTATGTGCGGTCCAAACTGCGGATCTTCGAAGACCAGAGACCCGGCCAGGTGGCCATACTCAACGATGATGACGCGGTGCTTTCTGATTTTATACCCTCGGAAAAGGGCCTCGTGCTGCGATACGGCGAAGAAAAAGGAGAAAACCGTCAGGCCTTTGTGGAAGGGGTAAGGATCATTGCCGCTTTGCCGGGTGATCCTGCCCATGCCTTCAGCCTGGAGAGATGCGCGCTTCCCGGACGACACAATCGGGAAAACCTCATGGCCGCCGTTCTCACCGGGCTTGCCTTGAAGGTTGAAGCCCGGATCATACAAGAGACCATGGATCGGTTCCAGGGGCTTCCCCATCGGCTGGAGCGGGTGGCTCGCGTCGGGAGCGTGGACTTTTAT
>JARRRH010000127.1:0-12723 GCA_037380925.1 Deltaproteobacteria bacterium
CAATTTCGCTTGCTGACGATCACCAAGTTCGCTGTAAAGAGTTCCCAGGTGGTAGTTCGTTATGAACGGCTCGTTTTTACGGTGGATGACCGGGCTTTCCAGGGCTTTCTTGTACTCTTCCAGGGCCATATCTGTGCGCCCTTGTTCTTGATAATACAATCCCAGATTGTGGTGAACCCGCAGCTGATCGGGTGCCTTCAGGAGCGCAGCGGTCCAAAGTGTCCTCGGGTTCTTCCAGTCCAAGTTTCTCAGGTATGTAGAGTGGCCGAAACCAATCAAGACGAAAATCAAGAAACCCGAGAGTACGGCTTGCATCACCTTTATTGCTCGGTACCGTTCTAATATCTTATAAAACCAGACGGCGAAAGGAAGGAAGAACAACATGGAAGGCACGTAATTTCGGTGTTCGAATACCAACTCCAGAGGCAAGACGGTGGACTCTACAACATGATTAAGGAGAAAAAACAGAAATGAAAACGAAATAAGGGGATGTCTCTTTGCTGTTAAGATCAGCAAAACCACAGCACAGATGAGTACAAGGATGGCGATCCAGGTTGAAGCGGGGCTGAAGAGAGAGGTCGAAAGCTCTATGGAATGGGCAACACTAAACCTGCCCGGCACAGGATAGAGCAACAACGAAACATAGAACAGAATGATACGGGGCTCGGTCAGAAGCCGTTGGCCCAAGGAAAAAGGACGGCCTTCATATTCCAGCAGAAAAAAGAGCAGGCCCCCTTTTTTCCACTGCACATAAAGCATTCCCAGCAGGATTGTCGTTCCCAGTAAAACGATAGCTACGAACATCTTCTTTCTCGGCTTTGACCGCCCAACCACAAGGACTTCGTAAAGCACCAGGCTCACCGGCATCATAATGGCATTTTCTTTGGACCCAAATGCCAGCACAAATGCAATAACTACCAAAACAATCCAGAAAATCGGCTTCTTTTCCTCTTCACTTGTCTTTGTCCTGGCGTAGAAATACATACCCATGATGTAAAACAATCCCGACAGGGATGTCATCCGCTGCACATGATAGGTGACGGCCTGGGTCTGAATGGGATGAACTGCCCAAAACAAAGAGGAGAGCAGCGCTATGGCATAGGCTTTGTGGGCTTCTTTCTTTCCCTCGGACAGTAACTGGAGCGTTTGGTATATAAAGAGGAATAGAAAGATAGAGCAAAGGACATGGATTAAAAGGTTTACGAGGTGATAACCGAAGACCTCCAGCCCGCCCAGATAGTGATTCAGGGCAAAGGTGATGCAAGCCACAGGCCTGTAAAGGCCGCCGGGTCTCCCGGGATCAGAAAAAAGAGCTTTCTTCACCCCTTCGGCGCTTAAACTCTTGAGATGCAAACCCGTGTTGTTCACAATGTTTGTGATGTCATCGAACTGCCATGCAGAGTTTAAGGCCTGGCCATAGAGAGAAAAGAGGATCACTGCGAAAGCAATGACGGAAAAGACGATGCTTCGGCAAGGAGAAACAGAGATTCCCATGGGGTGAGTTAAATCCTTAAAGAGGAATCGCCATTTTTGTTTCAAAGGCTCTTTCCGATGAAAATTTCAAAATCAATCTCACCGCCGTCCTTGTGGGGGCCCGGCAGGAAAAATACCTATCCGCCATTTGAAAGGGAACAAAAGGAAATCACCTCCCCATCAGCGTCACAGGGTGCGGTTTCTGAAGGTGAGGGGTGATCGACACAGAGATTGTGAAAAAGGGCCATTTCTGGATGGAAACAAGTTAAAAGAGGTGAACCGGCCGAAGCACCGGCTCACCTCTACAGAGTTGGTTTACCCATCTTACAAGTTGGTCAGCGATCCACCCGGTCCAGCTATGGAGTAAGTTCTGTCACCGCTGGAATGGTGGGAGGTCATGGTATAACCACCGGTGTCTCCATCCACAATGCCCACCGTTACATCATCCGTGGTGTACAACCCGTAAGTGGCTCCACTAATCTTACTTACGTTTCCAGAGGCGTACGTTGAATAATCTACGTAGTACGCCTCTTGGGCTGTCGCGGCATTCCGTAGGTCAGCCTCCGCCGCGGCGTTATAAGACCTTCTTCTGTAAGCAGCGAACTGCGGGATCGCGATTGCCGCCAAGATACCGATGATGGCGATAACGATCATCAGCTCAATGAGGGTAAAACCCGATTCATTCTTTTTGGTAAATTTCGTTAACATGTTTGCCTCCTAGTTCTAGTACTTGTCGAAATATTGATCATGATCAATATAACTGAAAATCTAAAACCAGTGATTCACCTCCTTTCCTTTAAGACTTATAGTTAGCGGTTGAGTCGTTAAACGATTACCCCTTCTGGCCCCTATACATACAAGGACCGTGCCAGCAGATGGGAGCGCCCCCGTTTGTGGAATAACATATGTATTCTTAGATAGTTATATGCCATGGCCTTCCTGATGCCCAAGCCCTCGCCTGTCTACTTATGGCCTCAAGGGCGCGATAAATCCGTTTTTTGTCATTTCACTGACATTTTTTGTTCTGCCCGGCCGGCCATGCAGACAGGGGTGGCGAGAGCACAATAGAAGGGTTAATGAAATCGCTCGGCGATCTCATTAGTCTTGGGAAGACTGCAGGCCCAACTTGTCCAGCCGGTAACGGAAGGATCTCATGCTTATACCCAGAAGATCGGCAGCCCTTTGTTTCGAGCCGTGGGCCATCTCGAGGCTTTTCAGGATATAATCTTTTTCAATCTCCGCAAGCACATCATCCAGGTTGACCCCTTTGGACGTCAGATCTCTCTGACGCCTGTCTCGCCTTGTTCGTTCTCTTTGAAAATTCGAAAGGGTGAGGCTTTCCGGCAGGACAATGTTGGAAGCTTCAAGGGCAACACTTCGCTCGATGATGTTCTCCAACTCCCTCACGTTACCCGGAAACGAGTACTGGCTAAGAATATCCATGGAGTATGCGGAGATCTTCTTCACATCCTTGGCAAGGTCCCGATATAATTCGACCAAAAAATGTTGGGCCAGCAGAGGTAAATCGCCGGTGCGTTCTCTCAAGGGGGGCATGGAGATTTGGATCACATTGAGCCGGAAAAAAAGGTCTTCCCGGAAACTGCCATTGATCACTTCCCCTTCCAAGTCCTTATTTGTCGCGGAAATAAATCGGACATCAACACTCTTCTCTTCAGTACCCCCTACCGCCGTGAAAGTGCGCTCCTGGATGACCCTCAGTAGCTTCACCTGAATAGCCGGAGAAAGCTCTCCGATTTCATCAAAAAACACAGTACCGCCGTCAGCCACATCAAAGAGCCCTTCTTTATCGGTCGTTGCGCCGGTAAAAGCCCCCTTCTTATACCCAAACAATTCGCTTTCGATCAGGTTCTCCGGAATTCCGGCACAGTTGATGACGACGAAGGATTTGTCCTTTCGAAGACTTTCCCGATGAATCGCTTTTGCGATCAATTCTTTTCCTGTTCCGCTTTCCCCAGAGATGAGGACATTGGATTTTGTTGGGGCCACCCGCTCAATGAGATCATAGACTTTTCTCATCTGCGGGCTCTCGCCGATCAGACAACCGAAGTGAAGGCGATCGGTCGACAGGTCCTCCTCTTCTCCGAAAGAGACGCGCTTCTTGAATTGGAGTGCATCCTTGACGATCTTCTTGAACTCGTTCACTTTGAAAGGTTTAGGGATGTAGTCGTAGGCTCCTTCTCTCATGGCTTCAACCGCCGTCTCCGCTGTGGCAAAAGCCGAGATCATAATCACGATGGAGTCGGGACTGATCGCCTTGGCCTTCTTGAGCACGGCGATGCCGTCAATATCCTTCATCTTGATATCGGTGATGAGAAGATCAAAATTCTGGTCACCAAGCATCTTGCAGGCTTCCTCCCCACTCGCGGCCAGGGATACCTCATAGCCTTCCTTGGCCAGCAGGATATCCAGGAATTCCCTCATGCTTCTCTCGTCATCAACGACCAGAATATGCCGTGTGTCTTTCCCAGACAATGTGACCCCCCCTCATGGTCAGTGTGTTTTTTCCTTTCAGTCGCTTCCCGATAAAAGGCGAATTCTTGCTTTTTGAGTGAATATGGGAGGCTTCCAAAACAAATTCCCGTTCCGGATCAACAATCGCCAGGTCCGCAGACTTTCCCTCCGCCACCAGGCCCCCATTCACGCCTAGGATGGTTGCCGGGTTGAGGGACAACTTTCTTATAGCCGACGGCATCGAAAGCACACCCCCCCGAACCAGAGCCAGCGTCAGCGGCACCGCCGTCTCCAGCCCGATAATACCGAAAGCTGCCTTATCAAAGGGGACCGCTTTTTCCAGGAGGCTGTGCGGCGCATGATCCGTTGCAATCGCATCGATTACGCCTTCGGACAAACCTTTCCTGACAGCCTCCATGTCCTCGGAACTTCTCAGAGGGGGGTTCATCTTCGCGTTCGTGTTGTAGCCTATCACCGCAGTGTGATCCAGAGTGAAATAGTGCGGCGCTGTTTCCGCTGTGACAGGGACGCCTTCTTCTTTGGCTCGTTTAATGAGCTCCACCGACCCTGCCGTGCTTACATGGGCCACATGGAACGGGCACCCTGTGAGTTTCGCCAGAGAGATGTCTCTCTGCACCATGACCTCTTCACTGGCCGCCGGTATGCCTTTTACGCCCATCTGTTTGGAGACGTAGCCCTCATGCATCACCCCTCCGGCAGACAAGCCAGGATCCTCGCAATGAGAAACCAGCCTTAACCCATAATCCCGGGCGGATTCCAGGGCCATTCGCATAATCTCGGGGTCAACTACAGGCCGTCCGTCATCAGAAACGCCCACCGCGCCTGCCCGCCGAAGCTCAGAGAAATCCGTAAGCCTATCTCCCCGCTGGCCCACTGTGACGGCCGCCATGGGATAAACGCTTAAGAGGTCGGCCTTGCGGGCGCGCTCGAGTATGAACCGGGTGACCCAAGGGCTGTCGTTCACCGGTTCCGTATTCGGCATGCAGGCCAGGCCTGTGAACCCGCCCGCCACCCCGGCAAGACTCCCGGTAAAAATGGTTTCCTTGTACTCGTGTCCAGGCTCTCTGAGGTGGACATGCATATCGATCAGGCCGGGAAATATCAGTTTACCAGAAGCATCAATAATCTTCAAGCGGGGACCCGCATCCTTCAACTCGCCTCTGGGAAGGATTCTTTCAACCTTGCCTCGCTCAATGATCAAATCACACTCTTCCGAAACCTCCCGCAGGGGATCGACAAGCACACCACCTTTAATCCACGTGCCCATGTCTTGATCCTCTAGCCCTCCACGTAGCTCAAGATCTTGGCATTTCTGCCCGAGCCGGGTTGGCTGTTTCCCGAAAGGCGGTATTACGAGACGGCTTAAGGCCTTAGGCGTAAGGCGCAGGGAAGCCTCAGCTGGAAGTCTGATTAGCCGTTAGCCTTATGCCTTGTGCCTCGCGCCTCAAGTACGGGAATGGTCAACCCTGGCAAAGGCTTCGTTCGTTCGAGACGGAAGCTCCGGCAGCAAAAAACCTCCTTGCCGGTACACGGACAAGGAGGTCTTTTCCGCAAAATTGGGACACGGATTTTATTATCGATCGGCACTCGAATAGCCTTGATCCAGTCCCTAGGCGCTGGCATCCTCTTCTTTTTCGCTGAATTCGCTTTTCGTAACCTGGCTGGCTTCTTTCTTACTCCGAGCCGAGGGCTTCGGTTTTTCTTTGGCCGTGACTCTGCTCTTCCCTTTTGCCCCCGTCTTTCCTGAGGCGACCTTCGCCTTTGCCTTCTTTTTGCCTTTCTTCTTTCCTTCTTCAGCCGGCAAAAGTTGAATCACAGATATGGGGGCGCCGTCTCCCTTCCTGCTTCCTTTCTTTACAGTTCGAAGATAACCTCCCTGCCGGTCGAGGTAGCGTTCCTTCAAGTCCTCAAACAACTTGTCCGTCGTGGCTTTATCCCTGATGTAGGCAAGGGCTTGACGTCTTGAATGCAAATCGCCGCGTTTGGCAAGGCTGATCATCTTTTCAGCCACAACCCTCAATTCTTTGGCTCGGGCGTCGGTGGTCTCCAGTTGTTCATGCCTGAAGAGAGAAGTGACCATATTCCTCAACATGGCCTTACGGTGGCTCGCATCTCGTCCCAGGCTTCTCCCAGCCTTTCGATGTCTCATCAATCTTTCCCTTCCGACTTTTCTTCTTCAACCGCTGCTCCCGACTTTTTGGCTGGCGGGAAATTATCCAGCTTCATCCCCAAAGACAGGCCCATGTCTGCCAGTATGCCTTTGATCTCGTTTAAGGATTTTCTCCCAAAATTCTTCGTCTTGAGACAGTTGGCCGAGCGCACCGACAGTTCCAACTCGGATACGGGCCTGAAGAGGTTTTGGTTTAGTTTGTGCTCTTCCTCCTCTTCTTCCTCGTCGAGGGGTTCCGGCTCCTCTTCGAAATTAATGAAGGGTGCCATCTGTTCTTTGAGTATCTTCGCCCCATACGCTATGGCATCCTCAGGCAGAACACTGCCGTTGGTCCAGATTTCCAGAGTGAGTTTATCATAGTCCGTAATCTGGCCGACTCTGGCATTGGTCACCACGTAGTTGACCTTTTGAATAGGCGAAAAAACGGCATCAATAGGGATAAGACCGATCGAGGGCTCAGCGCTTTTGTTCAACTCGGCCGGGACGTATCCCTTACCCATCTTAACGACCATTTCCAGATTAATCTTCCCCTCTTTGGTCAGGGTGGCAATGTGGCTTTCAGGGTTCAAAATCTCGACCTGGCCGTTGGTCTCCATGTCTCCGGCAGTAACAGAGCCTTCACCCTCTCGGGACAGACGAATCACCGTCTCTTCGGCGTCAATCAATCTGAGCTTCACTTCTTTCACATTCAGAATGATATCCGTGACGTCCTCGAGAACGCCTGCTATGGTTGAGAACTCATGGACCACATCTTCAAACTTGACGGAAACGATCGCTGCACCCTGTAATGAAGAAAGCAGGATACGTCTTAGCGCATTCCCTATGGTAATCCCAAATCCTCTCTCCAAAGGCTCGCACACAAACTTCCCGTAGAAATCCGAGTGGCTGTCCTCATCTATGAGGATGGCTCTGGGTTTGATCAATTCCCGCCAGTTTCTTGCTTTTAAATCCGTCAAGGAAATCCCTCCAGTTGGTTGGGTTTATCCGTTCTATCCCACGGCTGGACATGCTGCTGTCTCTGTCGCGGGCTCAAGAAATGGGCCAAGTGCAGATACTTGCCAGTGTTTTTCGAAAAAAGGCTATCCTCCAATCGTCTATTTGGAATACAATTCAACGATCAGCTGTTCTTGAATAGGCATGGTTAAATCTTCCCGATTCGGAAGGGCGTTCAGTGTTCCGCTGAACTGTTCCTTTTCCAGCTCTATCCAATTCGGAATACCTCTTCGCACGACCGTTTCCATAGCTTCCAAAATCGCGCCCATCTTGCGACTGCTGTCTCTGACTTCTATCTTGTCTCCAACGCGCACCTGGTAAGAGGGGATGTCCACCTTCCTTTTATTGACCAGGAAATGCTTGTGCCTTATGAGCTGTCGAGCTTGATTGCGTGAAGAGGCGAATCCCATCCTGAAAACCATGTTGTCCAATCGGGACTCCAGCAAGAGTAACAAGTTCGTCCCCGTAATGCCTTTCTGCTTCTCGGCGCGCTCGTAGGACCTCCTGAACTGCTTTTCCAGAAGACCGTAAATTCTCTTCACCTTTTGCTTTTCTCTGAGCTGCAGCTGATAGTCGGAGAATTTGCCTGCCCTCCTCTGGCCGTGCTGGCCGGGTGGATACGGCCTCCGTTCAAAGGCACATTTGTCGCTGTAGCAACGGTCCCCTTTCAGAAAAAGCTTAAGATTCTCTCTCCGGCATAACCGGCATGAAGCACCCGTGTCTCTGGCCAATCCCTATCCTCCTGTTCAAATCTTTGTGAAATCTGCGAATGCAGATTTCATCTCTAAACCCTGCGCCTTTTCGGAGGGCGACACCCGTTGTGGGGGATCGGGGTGACATCCCTGATCAAGCTCACCGTGAACCCGTCAACCTGCAGAGCCCTGATCGCTGCTTCGCGACCCACACCAGGGCCTTTCACCCTCACCTCCGCTGTTTTCATCCCCTGTTCCATCGCCTGTCTGAGCGCGTCCTGAGCAGCCAACTGTGCGGCGAAGGGGGTGCTCTTTCTAGAGCCCTTGAATCCCTGCCTTCCGGCACTCGATGAAGCAATGACATTGCCGTTGTTGTCGGTGATGGTAACAATCGTGTTGTTGAAGGTTGACTGAATGTGTATGATACCCGTTGGAACGTTCTTCTTCTCCTTCTTGGCCTTGCCGCCCTTTCTTGCTCTCTTGACCATTTTCTTTCCTTAACCTATTTCTTTCTCTTCCCCATGATGGCCCTGCGAGGACCCTTCCTGGTTCTGGCGTTGGTGCTGGTTCTTTGCCCCCTCACCGGCAAGCCCTTCCTGTGTCTTAAACCCCGATAGGCTCCCAGATCCATCAACCTTTTGATGTTCATGGAAAGGTCACGCCTGAGATCCCCTTCCACTTTGTATTTCTCGTCTATAATCCTTCTGATGCTGGTTATCTGCCCCTCCGTGAGGTTGTCCGATTTGGTGTCCCAGTCCACGGCGGCCTCGGTGAGGATCTTTTGCGAGACACTCCGTCCAATACCGTAGATGTATGTTAACGCAATTTCTATTCTCTTCCCTTTGGGCAGATCGACCCCTGCTATTCTGGCCAATTTAGGACTCCCTTCCTTTCTCCCTCAAGACTCAGGCAAAGTCGCTCATTCAAGTACAGCTGTGGACCATTGACCACTGACCATGGACCAATGACAAGTGACAACTGACAAATGACCCCCATTGGATCACCCCTGTCGCTGCTTGTGTCGAGGGTTAACACAAATGACCCTGACCGTGCCTTTTCGTCGCACGATTTTGCATTTATTACATATTCTCTTCAATTCGGCCCCTCGTCAAATCATAAGGAGACAGCTCCATGGAAACCCTGTCCCCGGGAAGTATTTTAATGAAATGCATTCTCATTTTACCGGAAATGTGAGCCAGAACCCTGTGTCCATTATTCAGCTCCACCTTGAACATGGCGTTGGGCAGCGTCTCGACGACCGTCCCCTCGACCGTTATGGTGTCCTCTTTAGCCACAGTCAGCCTTGTCCAAGATCCTCGCGGTACCTCTTCTCAGCCTACCTCGCCCTGCTACCCAACCCCTTTCTCATAAACCCTTCGTAGTGGCGCGTCAGCATGTGGGACTCGATTTGGTTGGACGTGTCCATAGCCACGCCAACCACAATGAGCAGGGCCGTTCCTCCAAAATAGAAAGGGACATGAAGGTGATAGATCAAAAACTGGGGCAGAACACAAACGGCCGAGACATAAATAGCGCCGGAAAAGGTTATCCTCGTGAGCACTCTGTCAATGTATTCGGCTGTATTTTTTCCAGGTCGTATTCCCGGAATAAAGCCGCCATACCTCTTCATGTTGTCAGCCACATCTACCGGATTAAAATGCACCGCCGTGTAAAAGTAGCAAAAAAAGACAATGAAAACCACAAATATAAGGATATAGACAATATGCCCGGGTGAAAGAAAATTCACGATGGTCTGCAGCCAAGCAATCTCCTTGACGTTTAGAAAATTCGCTATGGTGGCCGGAAACATGATAATAGAGGAAGCGAAAATCGGGGGGATGACGCCTGCCGTGTTCACTTTGAGAGGCAAATGGGTACTTTGGCCCCCATACATTTTCCGCCCCACGACACGCTTTGCATATTGGACCGGGATTCTCCGTTGTCCCCTTTCAACAAAAACAATCAATCCCACCACCGCAATCATGAAAGCCACGACCAGGGCCATGAAAAAAGGCGTAACCTCACCGGTGCCTATCAATCTGAAGGTGTTCGCCACCGCAATTGGAAAACGGGCAACGATTCCAGCGAAAATAATGAGCGATATTCCGTTCCCGATGCCCCTTTCCGTGATCTGTTCACCAAGCCACATCAAGAACGCCGTGCCGGCGGTCAGGGTAATAACGGCCAAAAGTCTGAAGCCCCAACCCCCAACAGGCACAACCATGGCACCGCCCGGTCCACTCATCCTTTCAAGGCCCACGGCAATGCCGAAACCCTGGATCATGCTCAGAATAACGGTTCCATAACGCGTATACTGGGTAATCTTTTTGCGCCCCTGTTCACCCTCCTTCTTCAGTTTTTCCAAATAGGGTATCACGACCGTTAGCAGCTCCAGGATGATGGAGGCGCTAATGTAAGGCATGATCCCTAGGGCCATGACCGACATTTGCTTCAGGGCTCCCCCTGAAAACATGTCAAAAAGCCCGAAGAGGGTCCCTTGCCGCTCGCTGAAGAACGCGGCGAGCGCTGCGCTGTCGATGCCGGGTGTCGGTATATGGCACCCCAGGCGGTAAACGGCCAGCATAACCAAAGTAAAAATGACCCTTTTTTTCAACTCGGGGATCTTGGGTATATTTTGAAAACCGCCAATCATGACATCCAGTCACCTCACACCAATTCCACAGTTCCCCCTGCCGCCTCGATTTTCTCTCTGGCTGGCTTGGTTACGCGATTCACCTTAATCGCCAAAGGCACAGAGATATCTCCATTCCCCAGAACCTTCACCCCGTCCTTGCCCTTCTTTACCAACCCGGCGTCTTTCAAAGCATGGATGTCCAGCGTGGAATTTGGCTCAAAACGATCAAGGTCTTTGAGGTTGACGAGGCCGTACTGTTTTTTAAACAGGTTGGTGAAGCCGCGCTTGGGCAACCGCCTCTGGAGCGGCATCTGCCCCCCCTCGAAGCCCGGCCTTACACCGCCCCCGGAGCGGGATCTCTGTCCCTTGTGCCCACGGCATGCGGTTTTCCCGTGTCCGGAACCGGGCCCCCGACCAACCCTTTTCCCTTTCTTCCTTGAACCTGGTGCCGGTGAAAGATCATGCACTCTCATAGGACTTCCTCTAGACCTCCAATTTCACCATGAAAGAGACTTTCTGAATCATTCCCCTTATGGCGGGCGTGTTCTTAAGGGTCACAGTCTTGTTGAGCTTCGTGAGGCCGAGCCCTTTCAACGTCTCACGAATTTTTCTATTTTTGCCGATCCCGCTCCGAACGAGTGTGACTTTGATCGTGTCCGCCATGACTTTGAGAACCCTTCCCATGGTTTACTGCTTGAGATCCTGGACGGTTTTGCCCCGGCGCTGAGCAATCTCCTCTGGACGGCGCAGGGATTTCAAACCGCTAAGCGTTGCCCTCACCAGATTGTGGGGATTGTGAGATCCCAAGCATTTAGTCAGAATGTTCTGCACGCCCACCGCCTCAAGAACCGCCCTCACCGCTCCGCCCGCGATCACGCCGGTGCCCGGGCCTGCCGGTTTCAGCAAGACAGAGCCCGCCCCCCATTTTCCGATCACCTCGTGAGGGATCGTTTCATTGAGGATCGGAATCTCCTTCATGTCCCCTTTGGCCTTCTCCACTCCCTTTCGAATGGCCTCAGGCACCTCATTGGCCTTGCCGAGCCCACCTCCAACCATTCCCTTGCCGTCGCCGACCACGACAATGGCGCTAAAACTGAACCTTCGGCCACCCTTCACGACCTTGGCAACCCGATTAATGTGGACCACCTTCTCTATGAGCTGTACTTCGCCTTCTTCGTCGATCAACGCTGTCTCCCCTCTCAAAACTCCAGGCCGTGTTCTCGCGCGGCATCAGCGAGAGCCTTCACACGCCCATGGTATAGGAACCCGTTTCTGTCGAAAACGACCTTGTCAATGCCCTTTGATTTGGCGCGCTTGGCAACGAATTCGCCGATCATTGCGGCACCTTTCTTATTACTCCCTCTGCCCTGAACCAACAGCCGGTACTCCTTGGAAAGCGATGAAGCATCAACGAGGGTTGTGGCACTTGTGTCATCAATAATCTGAGCATAAATGTGCCTTGCACTCCTGAATACGGTCAGGCGAGGTTTGTCGGGTGCGCCTCTGATCTTCTTCCTCACCCGCTTCTTTCTTCTGAGCCTGGCCTCCGCTCTGCTCACAAATCCCATGCTTCCGTCCTCACGATTAATGTGGTTTTCTTCTCTTTTTGCCTTCCCAATCTTACTTGGCCCCGGTCTTACCGGCTTTTCTTCGTACGGTTTCTTCGGAGTACTTGATTCCTTTCCCCTTATATGGCTCAGGGCCTCTTAAACCGCGTATCTTGGCGGCTGTCCGCCCCAATATTTCTTTGTCTATACCACTCAAGGTGATCTTGGTTTTCTCGATTTTTGCGTCAATTCCCTCAGGCAGATCAAAATGGATCGGATGGGAATAACCCAGATGAAAAGTAGCCGTCCTTCCCGACAATTCAGCCCTGTAGCCTATTCCAACAATTTCAAGGGCTCTTTCAAAACCTTCGCTGACGCCTCTGACCATGTTCGCAATCAGAGCCCGATAAAGGCCGTGCAGAGCATTCAACTTATTGTTCCCTCCGTTGATTAGGACGGAAAGGGTGTCATTATCCACGCTGATATGAACAGCGGGATGCATCTTGCGCGTCAGCTCACCCCGTGGTCCGCTAACGACCACCGACTGTCCCCGGAGTTCTATTTTCACTCCTTTTGGTATTCGGATAGGCTTATTTCCGACTCGTGACATGTTTTGTCTCCAGCTGTCAAATGATGGTTGCGAATCTCACAGGCAGCTCCCCTGATCTCCGGATTACCAGATCGAACACAGGACTTCACCTCCGATACCCATTTTCTTCG
>JARRRH010000128.1:0-8644 GCA_037380925.1 Deltaproteobacteria bacterium
ATCGGCATATGCGGCCGATGCAACATCGGAGATCAATATGTGTGCAAGGACGGCCCTGTATTTTCCCTGGCCCAGCTCAAGCAGATGCCTCCCGAGTACTGATCTCGTATTACCTCGATAAGGCCGATTGCCCTGCTCCCGTGACCGAATCTATTTTTTTCCTCTCATTGGCCGAGCAGTTCTTTGATTTTTGCAAGCAGCTTTCCTTTGTCGACAGGTTTTTCAAAAAACTCATCGGGGTTGAAGTACTCTTCATCCCTTTCTTTCTTGTAGCCCACCCCCAATTCGTCCCCCATACCGGATATCCCAATGATGGGTACATCTTTCAGCCCCGGGTCCAATTTGAGCTGCTTGCACACCTCAAAACCTGAGAAAAGGGTTTCCATCATGACATCCAGGAGGACAAGATCAGGATGTTCCCTTTTGGCCAGTTCCACGCCCTTTTTACCGTCTTCTGCAACAATCGTTTCAAAGCCGTTACGGTTTAAGAACGTTTCCATGGTAAAAAGAAAATCGGGGTTGTCGTCAACGATCAAGATTTTAGCGACTTTGTCCACCATAGCTCTCTCCCTTGGAAATAGGCTAAAAACCAATGTCTTGCTAGGCGTAAGGCATAAGGCTTAAGGCTCAAGCCAAATCGAGGATGCAGGTGAAACTTCCCTACGCCTTACGCCTTTACCCTTCAGCCGTGTCATGTTGTCCCCGTGAGAAATGTCCTTAGGATAAAACGGGTCCTCAAAAAAGTGGGCTCACAGGCTACTCATTATTTTTCGGTTGCCTCATGCTTAACAAGACTCTGAACATGCTCCCTTTGCCGGGCCTGGTGAAGACCTCGACCTTGCCGCCGTGCTCTGTGACAATCTTATGGACCACCAAGAGCCCAAGACCTGTTCCGGCCGTTCCCTTTGTAGAATAGAAATCTGTAAAGAGCTTTTCACGGGTCGATTCATCCATTCCGATTCCATCATCCTCGACCTCAAAAAAGAAATGATTTTCATCATAGAAATCCGCCCTGACCGAGACGGTGTGGACAGCCTTTTCCCTGTCGTTTTCGCAGGCCTCAAAGGCGTTCCATATGAGGTTGTTCAACATCCTTCGAGAAGACACCGGGTCCAGCTCAATCATAGGCAGTCTGGGGTTGTACATTTCCTTTAATTCTATGTTCAGGGACTTTGCTTTTTCGTGGAGCAAGCCGACGACCTCTCTTGCCAGTGCTTCGGGCGCGACGAGCTCACAGGCGGGGCGCCTTTTCTTGGAGGAGTACAAGATATTTCGCACCAAGCCGGAGACTTCAGCAATGTTTTTCTTGACAATGCCCCAGCCTCTGTTGACAAGCTCCTGGTCCCCATCCTTCAGCCCTTCATCCACCACGTAGGCTCCGCCCTGCAGACCTTCGAGTATGTTTTTAATGTCATGAGACAGGGTCGCAATGGACTGACCCAAAAAGGCTAGCTCTTTCTGCATTTCTTTGACTTTGCTGATATTTGTCGATAATTCGATCACCGCGGCCACATTGCCGAAGGCATCCAACACGGGCGCAGCGTAAACGATCATCTGGACCACCGCCCCATCAGCCAAGTGAACGGTCTCTTCTCCAATATGCACTTTTTTGTCTACAAAGGTTTTGGCAACGGGGCAGGACGAACACCTTTTGGAGCCCTTTTTGTAGGCTTCATAACACTTTTTGCCGATCGCGTCGCCAAAGTCGTTGCGAAATGTCTGATTGGTCTGGAGGATGTGAAAGGACCGGTCCTGGATCGTGAGATAGCAGGGAAGCAAGTCAATGATCGCTTTGTATCCCAGGTCGGTGAGTTCCCTTGCCCCCCCTTCGTTGTTTGGAGGGATTATGGTCGGCCGATGCTCTGATAAATGAGGGCTTTCTCCCTTGTTCTGATGCGTTTTCTTGCCCATAAACCGTGTCTTCAGAACGTGCAGGTTAGTCTAAGGTGCTTTGAATGGCCTCGAGAATTTCCTCAGGCTCCGGAGGTTTCTCAATATAAGCGGCAGGCTCCGGAATCTTCTCTCCCCTGTATTCGTCCAAGACCTTCTGGGAGTGAAAGAAAGTCTTTTTGGAAAGAGCGGAAAGCATGATGACGGGTATATCCTTGAGAGCCGGATCATTCTTGAGCTCCCGATAGAGAGCGATTCCACTTTCCTTGGGCATCATGATGTCAAGGATGATAAGAGCCGGTTTCTTTTGGCGGGCAATCTCCAGGCCCTGCACACCGTCTTCCGCAAGCAAGGGTTTGTAACCGCTCGTTTCCAGCAAAGTGCTCATGAAGATTCTCATGTCCAATTCATCATCAACGACCAGAACCTTTTTTGCCATTTTCGCTCCCCCAATAAAATCATTTCGCTTCGCTCAATGATTTTATACAGCGCGACTCTGTCGCTTGTTTTTATAAAATCGCATCAGCGATTTTGTCAATACATGCTCCCCGGCAGGGTAAACTGCTTTGCCGGGTTTCTGATGGCGATCACATGGCAATGAGCATACTTCGACACATTGGCCACCGTGCTTCCATGGTCATACGTTTCTCTCAGAGCTTTCTCAGCCGCTTTCTCAATCTCTTCGTTATAGAAAGCCTCGCCGCCGGGGGATCCTTCAGGAATGTGCTCATCCACAATATGTCTGCAGTAAGCATACGAGGAGTGGGGCACATGGAGAATATGGAGCTTTGCACCGTGTTTTCGAGCCAAGTCAAGGGCATGCAAAAAGGCAATATTGGCATCTTCGGAAAAATCCGTGCAGAAGAGAACGTTTTTGTACTCAATCATGGCGGTCTCCTTAAATTATCCTACGTTTATGTCCACGGTTCTCATCTTTCAAGGTTGACCTTTCTGAGGCAACCTGATGACAAAAGTGGAGCCCTCTCCTTCCTCGGATGACACATCCATGAGACCTTGATGCTCATCCACAATTTTCTTGGCGATCATTAATCCGAGGCCCGTGCCCATTGAACCCTTGGTTGTAAAGAAAGTCTGAAAGAGCCTCTTTTTTGTTTCTTCACCCATGCCGCACCCATTGTCTGTGACCTGGTACTCCACGGCCCAGCCTTCCGGCTTAGAGGATCGAAGAACAACCTCACAGCTTTTGCTGGAACATGATATGTCCGTACAGGCATCAATGGCGTTGGTGACCAGATTGAGAAGCGCCCGGTGTATGGCCTCAGGATCGAACCAGGCATTGGGCAGATCCTTTCCAAGGTCTGCCTTCAAAGCAATGCCGTTTGCCTCCGCCGGGGAGAGCATGAGGGTGTACACTTCTTCTGCAGGCAGATTCGGATCGCACCATTGGTATGCCGGCTCTCTTTCTTTGGCATAGTTGAGAAGGTCAGCGGCCATGTTTTGCACTTTTTTTACATTGCCTCGGACCATTCCCCATCCTTGAGAGAGGTATTTCTTGTTGTCTAACTGGATCCCCTTTTCCAGGACAAACATGCCGCCCCTGAGACCGGCAGTGATGTTCTTGATGGCATGGGCGAGCCCTGCCACGGTTTGACCCACGGCCGCCAATCGCTCGGTTTCGACCAACCTTTTTGTCTTCTCTTCAACGAGCTTTTCAAGGTTCTCCGTGTATTCATCAAGCTTTTCCCTAACGGTGATTTTTTCGGCGGCCCTTTTCAGGGCAATATCCAAGGCATCATCATCGATCGGTTTGGTAATGAAGTCGGAGGCAGCATGTTTAAGGCTCTGGATGGCCAATTCCATGTCCCCGTGTCCGGTGATCATGATGACCTCTGTATCCGGGCTTTTCTCTTTGATCTTCCGGAGAAGGTCAATGCCGTCCATGCCCGGCATTTTGATGTCCGTCAAGACAATGGCAGGCAGCTCCTCCTTGAAGATTTGGAGGGCCTCTTCACCGCTTTCAGCTGTAAACACCCGGTATCCGCGATCGGCCAGTGAAATGCCCAACACTTTCAAGATGCCGGGTTCGTCATCGACCAGGAGCGTTTTCTTTTCCATCAAGCCTCTTCGGAAAGGGGGAACTGGACAATGAAGGTAGAGCCTTCGCCCTCCTCCGTTTTAACTTTAATCGTGCCGTCATAGTCCTGTACAATCCCGTAGCTTATGGAAAGGCCGAGTCCGGTGCCTTTACCCACTTTCTTGGTAGTGAAAAAAGGGTCGAAAATCTTGTCCAAAATGGCCGGCGAAATGCCCGTTCCTGTGTCCGAGACCTCGGCTGTGACCATTCCATCCTTGATGCCCGTCTTGAGTGCTATTTTCTTTTTCCCATTCTTAGGAGTGCCTTTTTCCCACTTTTTTTCAATCGCATCCCTGGCGTTGATGAGCAGATTGATGAATACTTGCTCCAAACGGTTGGTGTCCGCGAGAATGTGGGGCAGGTTTTCATCGAAATCTTGGGTAACCTCAATTTCCCGGAGTTTCAGTTGCTGGCTGAAAAACTGGTAAGCGCGTTTTAGCACATCGTTGATCTGAACCTTTTGCGTGACAACCTCGGACTTGCGGCCGAACTCTCTCATGTGGGTGATAATATTGGATGCCCTATCCACATGGCTGTCAATCTCTCCGGCCATGGTGGCCAGAGTATCGTCTGGAATTCGCTCCTTGTTTAGGACCTTTCTTTTCAAGAAACTGCTTGCCGTCTTGATGACCGATAGGGGCTGGTTCAACTCGTGCGCCACGCCGGTGGCCATCTCTCCCAAGGTGGCCATTTTGCTTGCCTGGATGAGTTGCTGTTCGGCGATCAACCGCATGGTGATGTCGCTGGTCGTCACCAGGAAGACCTTTTGTCCCATGTACTCGGAAGAAGAAACACGGATATTGACGTAAATGGTGTTTCCGTCTCTCCGGACGTGTCTGGCCCGGTCAATGACGTTCGCTGTTCTCAGCCTGTGTTCCTGCTTCTTTCGTTCATCCTTTTCAAAGAGATCCAGGAATGACGTGGCCAGCATCTTTTCTTTGTCAAAGCCGTAAACATGGCTCACGCTGTCATTGCAGTCCAGAATCTTCAGGGTCTCAGCATCCAACACGAAAACGGGGTTGGGGATGGTGTTGAAAATGACGCGGTATTTCTCTTCGGACTTTTGGGCCTCCCTTTCCAGGGATTTCACATGGGTCAGATCTAGGCTCATCTCCATTGCTGCGACCACTTCCCCTTTGGGATTCTTGATAGGGGAAGTTCTGACCATCCAGTACGTTTCCGAGCCGTCACTATTGACCCCTGCCTCTTCACTGTAATGGGGTTCACCGTCATTGAAGGTCTTGATCACAGGACAGACCTCGCACCTCTCAGTACGCCCCTTGTAGGCTTTGTAACAGTATTCCCCAATTTCCGGTTCAGAGAACCGGTTGGCAAATTCCCGGTTGTATTTGAGAATTTTGAGATCCCTGTCTTGCACGGTGATGTAGCAGGGCACTCCTTCAAAAAGTTTCCGGTATTCGTACGCGTGCCGTCTGAATTCCTCCTGTGTTTCGGCTATTTCCCGGCGGACTTGGTTGATCTCCGAAGCAAGCTCCCGGATCTCTTTCTGTCGTAACGCATGCGCGTTGTAGCCGCATTCGCGCTGGGCAATATGACGGGTTTCCACCATGAGCTTGTCCGCAGGACGAGTTATGAATCTCATGAGGACAACACAGGCATTGTAAACTCCGCGAGGTTTCTTCAATTCTAGCTTCCCTTACTCTTCCTCTTTGGGGATCATTTCCTCTGGAACCGCCATGTGCTCCGTGATGGCCTCTTTGAAATGCATCGCCTTGACGTCAAGGTCGTACTCTTTTATCAAATCTCTGATCTGATCGATACAATTGTGACATGGAACCAAGATCACCTTGGCGCCTGTTTCCCTGATCTGGTCAGCTTTGACTTTGCCCGCCTGCAGACGGTGCTTCTTCATCTCCCCGCCCATGGGCATAGCTCCTCCCCCGCCCGCGCAACAGTAATTGTAATTGCCCTGGTTCCTGAGAGGGCGGAAGTCCTCGGAAAGCATTTCAGCCAAGCGCCTGTTTTTTGCCGCAAGGCCGCCGTTCCGGATAATGTTGCAAGGATCCTGCACCGTCGCGGGCTCCTTGATTCTGTCTTTGAGTTTGACCCTCCCGTCTCGGATGTAGTCGTGGAAGAGCTCTACAGAGTGAATCACTTCCTGTTTGGGTGTGTATCCTAACCAGATGGGCGCTTCGAACCGAAGCGCTCGGTAGGCATGGCCTCATTCCGTGACGGCTATTTTTTCGACCTCCAGCTCTTCAGCCCGTTCGAAGGTGTTTTCCGCCACCACCCTGGCTGTTTCCACATCACTGGTGAACATGGCCAGATTGGTGTCATCCCAGCCCTTTTCGCTTGGAAAGGTCCAATCCTCGCCGGCTACATGGAAGATTTTGGCCACTTCCATAATATCTTGAGGATAAAACTTGGGCTCTCTGGCATTGACTGTGTACATGATCTTGGCGCCCTTTTTGTCAATGGGAATCTTCAGGCCAACCAATTCTTCGGCCGTTTCCTCTTCGCACCATTCCAGGGTTTCGACCCAGTCCTCCTTGGAGACGGCCATTTGGTTGCCGAATTCCCGGTAATTCTCGATGGACTTGACCAGACCTTCCGGAGCGATGCCCTGCGAATAGAGAAGACCCCGAAGAAGGGATATGAGCAAGGCGATGTCGATGCCGAAAGGGCAATAGAGAGTGCATCGCCTGCACATGTTGCATTCGTAGTAGACCGTCTCATAAATATCCTGAAGATAGGCCCTGTCCACGCGGCCCTTTTTCTTCAGAAGGTCTTTGAGGTATCTTATTTTGTAAGCAGGGATCATTTTGGGGTCATTTCCGCTGGCAAGATAGAAATGACAGGTATTTGAGCACATGCCGCAATGGGTGCATATCTCGACCCAGGTCTTGAAACGCGCACCCATTTTGGGTTTTAAAAAGTCCAGGATCTCTTTGGGGTTAATCTCTTCGGTCATTGCTACGCTCCTTTATAGGCAAATCAAGACGGAATTTCAACAAGCTACATGGAATATCCCCTTCTGCCCATTTCGATACCCGTTGCCCCACGAGAAAAGAAGAACAGAACGGCGTGCGAGAGTCTTGTTAGGGGTATCAGAATGAGCATCAATTCGCCGGCAAGCATGTGGATGAGTTGCATATTGTCCCCCAAGAACGCTATGCTGTCCAAGGTGCCGTGGCTGAGGAAGTAGCCGGTCATGAAAGGCAATGCGGTGACCACGATCAAAAGATAATCGGATAGAGTCGAAAGAAGCCTTATATCCGGGGATAGGAGTCGTCTCAGGAAGAAAAAAACCGCGATGGCCAAAAGCAGAAGGGTCATCCAGTCCGCCCAGGACTCGGGGATGGCTCTCCACGACCATCCGAAGCGAGATTCCTCCCAAAGCACAATGTGTCCCGAAAACCAAATGGGCACCACAATCAGGCAAATGTGAAAGAGATAGACAAGCACGGCAAATACAGGGTTCTTGCCCACATCTTTATTGAGGGGAAGCAACCACCGGCCCAGGGTTGCGAACACATATTTCCAGCTGAAATACCGGTATATGACCTTGTCCCTTTTTAGGGAAAGGCCGAGGAACATGACGATTCTTATGGCGGTACCGATGATGAAGGTCATAAAGGCGATCCACAGCAGCGGCCCCTCTACGAAAGAATAGAAATCCATAGTGCTCTCTATCTCCTTCCATGCAGTTGATGGCTAATCACAGCATAAAAACGAATATAATCACTCCCGGGGGATTCGCCATTCTCGCCGAAGGCTTGGCTCGGAAGGACCTGGCACAAATCACGAACGCTACAGGAACTGTGAACACAAGAGGGCGCCCTCTTCTTTTCTCTCCTTGGCCGGAATGCCCCGCGGCTTGTGGTGACCAAGAGGAGACCCCCGCTTTGCCCAAGTCGCCGGGAAGCTTTATTGTTCAGATAAATCTTTAATTTATATGATTTTAATATAGATAGTCAACAGCAAAATAGGCTGCCTCTCTGAGCTCTGTCCAAGCGAGACTCCCTACTTAGGCGTTGCTCCTGGCTGAAAAACGTGGTAATCGCTTCAGCGGGGGACGGCGAAGCTTTGCCGGTATTTCGAATGCAAACAGCAAAGAGGTATCTTATGAACAGAATGGAAGTGATGGAGCTCTTCAACAAGAAACCCCGGATCGGGACCCTGAGCACGGCCAACAGAAAGGGTGAGGTGAATGTGGCTGTTTTCGGTTCCCCTCAAATGATTGATGAGAACACGGTGATCATGGGGATCGGAAGAAACCGGAGTTTCAGGAATCTTCAGTAAAACCCTTACGCAGCCTTCATAGTCGTGGAACCGGGCAAGACGGTCATGGACTGGAAAGGAGCCCGGGTCTACTTGGAAGCGGTGGACATTGAAAGGGGCGGCGGCTTCTTTGAAGAGGTCAGGGCAGGCATTGCCAAAGCGGCGGGTAAAGAGGCCGCGGACATGATCCATGCCGCCATTCGTTTCAGGATCAACGAAGTAAGGCCGATTGTGGATGTGTAGAGGCAGAGGTTAGGGGGTCTGGGGAGGAGGTTAAGGGGCTCAGACCTCATTGTCATCCGGGTACCTCTTGGCCAATGCCTTCAAAACCTCCAGACAAGAGAAAAAGGCTTCCACGATTTCGGGGTCAAAATGCTTGCCCGACAGTTGATGCATCTCTTCGAGGATACGGCTTTC
>JARRRH010000129.1:0-7166 GCA_037380925.1 Deltaproteobacteria bacterium
TCCATGCCGCATAAAAAAATCCCTGTAGGATCAGATAATATTGATGGCTTGGCCCGCCTGGTTCGATCAAACGACCTAGCCGGCATGGAAAATATGGCCTTGTGGCATGAAAGGGATATCAGCCACTCCTCGGTGGAGAGGATTATCGGCCCTGACAGCACCATATTGGTAGATTTCATGCTTCATCGGCTCACTGGGATTATCAGCGACTTAGTGGTCTACCCGGGGCGGATGACCGAGAATCTCAACAGACTGAAAGGCCTCATCTTCTCACAACAACTCTTGATCAAGCTGAGCCAACTCGGAATGAGCCGGCAGGCTGCGTACGACATCGTGCAAAGAAACGCCCTCAAGGTGTGGGAAACAGGCAAGGATTTCAAGTCCCACCTCTTGAAAGACGAAGAACTCATGGCCCGTGTAAGCGCTGAAGAAATCGACGAGATATTCAGTGTAGACTACCACCTCAAATATGTGGATGAAATATTCAGTAGGGTTTTCGAGTAGACGGTGAACAGGCTTCATCACGAGGTTACCGGCCGGCCTGTTCAAAAAGAACGAAAGAATGGAGAGGTAATAAGGCTGATGAGAACTGCGAGCATTTTTCGTCTGTCCCCGGTCCTTTTTGGCATCACCCTGTTGTCCCTTTTGATTACAGCCCGGTCAAATCATTCCGCCACTGAACCGATCCGGAAGCAGTTTAACTCTCCACGTCTTGTCCCCGCTCCTTTGCTTAGATGGCCCGAGAAGGGCTCTCAGTACGCCGTTCTGGTCGACAAGTCCCTTCAAAAAGTATTTGTCTATTCTAGGGACAACCCTTTCGAACCCGTGAGAACATTCACCTGCTCAACCGGAGAAAATGACGGGGCCAAATCCCGGCAAAACGATCGGAAAACACCTGAAGGCATTTACTTCTTCACCAAGGCCTATGAGGAGAGGTTTCTTGCCCCCATTTACGGCGTCAAGGCCTTTCCCATAGACTACCCCAACGAGATCGACAGGCAAGAAGGGCGGGACGGTTACGGAATCTGGTTCCACGGCACCAACAAACCCTTGCAACCCAGGGACACCAACGGCTGCATCGTCCTTGAGAACCAAGATATAGAGGCCCTGGCCTCCTTTGTCCAGTTGGGACAAACCCCTGTCATTATCAGCCAAGTCATCGAGATGCTCGAACCGGAAACGGTGAAAACCCAAGCCACCGCCCTGGAGCTCATTGTTGAATCCTGGAGAGCGGCCTGGGAAGATGAGGAGATTGAGAGTTACATGTCCTTCTACAATCTGCGGTTCAACGCATCCGGAAAGGACTGGGATGAGTGGAAGGCGTACAAGACCCGCCTGGCAAATAAATACAAAGACATCCATGTGAAGGTCAAAAACCTTCGCCTACTGAGGAACGACGGCCTTGTTCTTGCCAAGTTCGAGCAAGTCTACGAAACACCCACGTTTTACAGCCGAGGAGAAAAAAGCCTTTTCTTTCGGCAAAACAGCAGAGAATGGAAAATCGTGGGGGAGTTCTTTAGGGGCGCGAAAATCAAGTCCGTGGTTGCCGAAAAACCAGCCCCCTCTCCCTCCGAGCAGATTAGAGCAATGATCCGGTCATGGGAAAAGGCATGGGAAGAGCAGGATCTCAACGCCTATATCTCTCATTACGACAGCCAATTCCAATCCGGTGAAATGGATCTGGCGGCATGGGGAAGGTACAAGAGGAAACTAAATCACAAATACCAATATATAGAGGTCGGTATTCGAGATCTGGAAATCGAACAGACCTCTTCCCGAACCGCCACGTTACACTTTAAACAGAGCTATCGGGCTGATAAGTACGAAGATTTCGGCTTGAAGCATCTCTTCCTTGTCAAGAGAGGGAACGGTTGGAAAATCAAGAAGGAAGAGTGGGAACCTCTGGCGAGGGAACCCCGCCTATAAAAAAGAAATCCAAGCGCGAGAACCGCTTCACCGTCATGATCATGGGAAGTCTGGGCAAGGTGCGCTCTTTTGAGATCTCCCCTCGTGTTGTGTTCTGGACAACGCTGTTTCTTGTGATCTACATCCCTTTGTCTGTCTTCATCATCAATCGCTATTTCGCCCTTCGCAGTGCTCACCAACACCAGGCCAGCACGTTGAGCGCCCTTGAAACGGACGCGGTCAGATATCAGAAAGCCCTGCTCAGGGCCAGAGAACATGTTGGGTTTCTGGAAGAATATATTAATACCTTGGAAAAAGGGGAACTTCAGGAAAATCCATCCACCGGTGCAAAAGAGCCGGTGACCGCCTCCGCGGACACCACAGGTGTGGGAACCGGAATCGCAAAGGCTGAAGAAAATTCGTTCGAGAATGGCGGCCTCGTCCGCATTGAGGATATGGTCATCACAAAGGAGGACTCCAAGTTAGAGATTGCATTCAAATTGGTCAATGCACAGCAAGGGGAAGAGACCGTGGGAGGTTACGTTCACATCATTGCCAAAGAAGGAGGCCACGACAACCCCCAATTTCGGACATTTCCTTACGAAGAGCTTGCAGACGGCCTTCCCAAGAACTACCGACGGGGACAGCTCTTTTTGATCAAATGGTTCAAGCCGGTCCAGGGCCGCTTCGATCTGAGGCCTGAGAGCGATCCGCCCTCATCCATCCAGGTCTTGATCTATGATCGATCCGGCGTTCTCATCCTGGATGACGAATTCGAGGTACAAAATGTAAGCTGACGGAGAACACCCCTATAGAATTTTTTCTCTGCTGTTGGGCTCCTTCACCCTGTTTGTAGTCATGCTCGCCCCGTCCGCGGCCCAATCCGAGAAAGAACATCTCGTCTTTTTCCCCAATACGGCTTACGAGCTGAATATCTATAAAATTTACGGGAAAAGACCTGGAAAGACCCTCATGCTCATAGGGGGCATTCAAGGAAACGAACCCGGAGGGTTCATGTCCGCCGATCTTTACGCAGACATGAGCCTTGCTCAGGGAAACTTGATCGTTGTACCTCGGGCCAACTTTTACTCCATCATCCTGAACCAGAGAGGCCCGAATGGGGATATGAACAGGAAATTCACCCATGAGGATCCTTCTTCCAGCATGGAAGACAAAATTGTCTCTATTTTGAAAAAATTGATCAGTGAAAGCGACTATCTTCTCAATCTTCATGATGGTTCCGGCTATTTCTATCCAGAGTACATCAACAAATGGCGCAATCCCATGCGCTTCGGCCAATCCATCATTGCGGATTGTCACGAATACAGTGTCCCCGGCAAGAACACGACGATCAAGTTGGAGGAGATGGCAAACAAAATCATTGCTCAAGTGAATCCCCACATCACCAATGACTTATACAAGTTCCACTTCATGAACACCAGGACCGATGAGAGCGACAGCCCGCACCGTGAGCAGCGAATGTCGGCCACTTATTACGCCCTGACAAAACACCACATCCCTGCTTTCGGAGTCGAGACATCCAAATTCCTTCCTTCCATTGATTTAAAAGTGCGACATCACAATCTCGTGATCAACTCCTTCATGGGGATGTTCGGGATTTTCCCCGAATCACCCAGGCTCATCCTCGACCCCCCGAAGCTGAAATACCTGGTCGTTTCCATCAATGGTCAAATCCCCATTGTGCTGGACGAGGAAGCAGTCCTGGAACTGCAGAGCGGAGATTCAATCTATGTCACTCATATTGAAGCGAATTATGAAAGGGGGCTTAGTCTGGACATTCTGGGTTATGGCGGTCTCAACGATTACCGAAAGGACTTTGTTATCTTCAGGGACACCACGCTCCTTGTCAGAAAGGATAACGAGAAGTTTGCTGAGATCCCTGTAAAAATATGCGAGCACAGGCCCAAACAGGTGCGAAAAACCCCGGCGTCGAATAAGGTCGATTATTTTATTATCGAGGCAAAAGGACATCGTTTGCTTCTTGCCGACGGAGGCACTCTCCATCTCACGCTCGGAGACGAGATGAAAATTGTGGACGTTATCCCTTCTCCGGCAAATTCGTCAGGGATCACGGTCAACTTCAAAGGCTTTGTTGGAAACAAAATCCATAACACGGGTGAAGACCGAGGGTACACCGTTCGAACGGACAGGGATCTTATGAGGCGATATTCATTGAAGGATCGGGGCGAGTTTTACGAAATCATCGTGTCTAAGGACGATCATGTCTTGGGGCGCGCTGTTGTGAAACTGGATCCCCCAAAAATGGACTACATGATACTTCGCGTGAACAGCCACAAACACCTTTACCTGAGGCCCGAAGAAAGCGCAACTCTGTCACCGGAAGATGTGATAACCCTCATGAACGTTCAGACAAATCTTTACGATTACAAAGACGTCCACCTCCACGTCAACGGCCAACGGATCAGACCCGGTGAGTCAAAAAAGATTCGAGATCTCTTCTCTTCGTCAAAAGCTACCCGCCATGAAGCCGCGATTCAGAAAGGCCCTCTTGTGCTGGGGTCCATCTTTCTGAATATCAATTAGCCCGGCGCCCATTAACCAATGAACTCATAGGCTCTCCGGTCACATGTTTGTTTCTGTCATTGGGACATTGGAAATTCGACTTTGTTTCGAAATTCGATATTCGGATTTCGGATTTTGCCAACCCGTTCCTGATATAAAAGACATGCCCGCAGCTAAAAACCACGTCCAGAGGACGTGGTTTCCTGCTCTGAGATAAGCATCTGCAAATCCAAGACTACTCCACCGCCTCCACCAACAGCACATCGTTCCACGGATCCGATTTCTTCACCCGCACCGTGATAGCCTGGCCTTCGGAAAAAAGCTGTCCGCTCTGCCGCTTCATCTCCACAACCATTAGAAAATCGGTAAGTAGAAGTCGATAACGGTTCGTCAAGCCGTCAAGGACAATGGCCCTCAGCTTTTCACCGGTGTGCTGTTGAAGATATTTCTGTATCCAATAGCGAACACGGTTTCGCTTCACCTTCTCGAGGTTCTTCAATACGGGCTCGAGAGCCATCCGCCTGCTCTCAAGGGCTTCCTGGTCATAGTCCAGCGCTTCGCCGAAAAGGAAATTTCTGATCTGGCGCTGCACAAGCAGATCAAAATACCTTCGAATAGGAGAACTCGCGGTCGTGTAAGCATCCACACCCAAACCGGCATGGGGCCTGGCTTCCGTATCGATCATCAGCGGTGTGAGTTTTCGGCGCTGCTTGAACACATAGTAGTGGTACCCGGCATCATCCACAGACAACCGCTCACCCGGCTCCCCTTGCCCCCGATAAACAGCCGGTATGCCGTTGTCCCTGCAAAATTGGGCCGCCATCCGGTTGTAAAAGATCATAAGTTCCGCCACGATCATCCTGGACGGTGTGTCCTGGTCGAGCATTTCTATGGAAATGGAAGAGTCGTCATCCACTTGAATGACGGTCTCGGGCAGCGACAAGAGTAGAGCACCCTGTTCGACCCTTTTTTGACGCAGTCCCCGACTCAGCCGGTGCAACTCACCCAACGACTCTTCCTGCAGATACAGTTCATTCGCTTGATCATAAGTCAGTTGCCTTTGGACCCGTATAATGCTGGGCAAAAAACGGAAGTCAATAAGATCACCGCCTTTGTCCAGCCGGGCAAGGAGAGAAATGGCCAAACGGTCATATCCTTCTCTTAGGCTCAAGGCATCCTGGGACAAGGTAGCAGGAAGCATGGGAACCTGAAGAGAGGGCAAATAAAGAGAAGAACCGCGCTGCGCAGCCTCTTTGTCAAGGAGGCTGTCCGGGGGCACCATGCTTGCCACGTCGGCTATGTGAATGCCAAGATGGATGACATCTCCCTGAATCTTCACGCTGATGGCGTCATCAAAATCGCGGGTCAAGGGGCCGTCAATAGTGAAAACCGATAGATGTCGCAAGTCTTCGCGCCCCACAGGCTTGACCTCGACCTTAGACAGGCGCTCGGATTCCTGGAGCACCTCTTCATTGAACGACGTGCTGATCCCCAGACGAAGCAGATCAAGATTTTCATTCTCTTCCCAGATGCCGAGCTGTCCCAGAGGCTGTCTGGCGTCACAAATGTCCGACAGCCCGGCCTTTCCAAGCAACTCTTTTGCGAACTTGAAATCCGGCGCGTCCTGTCCGTAGAGAACCACTTCCATGAGGATCTTCAAAATATCTTCCTCATGGGGCGGCGCCTGGGCACTTTGGTTCCCAAGAACCCTTTTCAGCCAGTCAGAACCCTGCAAGAGCATTTCTTCCTTTCTCGCCTCCTCCTCTATCTGCTTCCCTGACCAGGTCCCAAAGTTCCTTGACCTGGATCTTTTTCTCCAGCCGGTTTCGGCGTTCCTCTGCCTGCTTCAACCAGCCTAGCAGCTCTGCACGAGGTTTTCGGGTGTTCACCGATCCTTTAGAAATAAACACCGCTCTCTTGGGCGAAAGGTTGACTTCTCGATTGGACGGGGTCAGAAGATGCAGTCTTTGGCCGTCGTCCTCAAGGCAGAGGGCGCTCATAAAACCGCCCTGGTCGATGTATTCAACAATCTTTCCTTGATTCATATTCCCAGAACCATCTCTGATCGGAAATTTACTAGCAAGAGCGCCCTCTGATGTCAACAACACGACTGTAGGATCTTGACTTATCCGGGGCCCTCCTTTATTCTCCTTTCTGCATGTCTTTGAATTCCGATGACTTTCCTTTCGGACGAATGACGCTCCCGAGGTTCTGTCAATGAAACGGCAAATCCTGCTTTTACTTTGTCTTATCATCACCAACGCTTTGTTTGGACCCAACTTCTTAGGCGGAACGACGTGGGCCGACGAATCGTCGCCATCAGCTACAGAAGACAAAAAAGACGAGTCCAATATCGGCACCTGGCTCGTCGGGCTTTACCGAGAGACCGTCTCCAAAGTCGACGGAGACCGGTGCCCCAGCGAGCCCTCATGCTCTGAATACAGTCTGCAGGCCTTCAAAAAGCACGGGTTCTTCATAGGCTGGATGATGACGGTGGACCGCCTGATTCATGAAGGAATTGAGGAAACCAAGGTTTCTCCGGTTATCTTCTCCCGGGGGAAGAAGAAAATCTATGACCCTGTGGAAAACAATGATTTCTGGTGGTATCCTGGGGATCGGAAAAATCATGACTAAACGCACCTGCTTGCTTCTGGTCTTCGGCCTCACCATCTTCTTCAAACCTGTTTCCCTTGCGGCCTCTGAAATCATTTTGAATA
>JARRRH010000130.1:0-7501 GCA_037380925.1 Deltaproteobacteria bacterium
ACTGTGTAGGGACCTATGAAAATGGCGCTGACCGCCTCAACAACCCCCAAGATGAGGCCTGCGAAAAATGCCCCACCAATGCTGCCGATCCCAGCGAGCACCACAACTATGAGGGCTTTGAGCGTCCAGAGCATTCCAACATCCGGGGTAACCGTCTGGGTCATAGCAACCAATACCCCGGCCAACCCGGCCAAGGCGGTGCCAAAGGCGAATGTGATCATATAGGTCCGGTCCACATTGATTCCCATCAGCTTCGCAGACTTCCAATTTTCGGTCGTGGCCCTCACGGATTTTCCGAAGTATGTCTTTTTAAGAAAAAGGTGCAAGCCAAGAATGACTACCACCGCCACCACTATTCCGGCCATTGGGACATACCCACATCGAACTCCCAGAACGGGGAAAGACTCTCCGCTGTAAACCGGGGTTATGCTCCTTTCATCAGATGTCCAGAGCCACCTCGCTATCTGGGGAAAGATGAGAAATAATCCGAATGCGACCAGTAAAGAGTTTTTTACTTTGGTCTCCTCGTGGAACCTGGCCAGTGTGGAGAAAAGAAGCTTATAAGACGCCGCCCCGAGCAGGAACAGGGCAGCACCTACCAAAGGAAGGCCCAACAGGGGGTCTACACCATGCAAGGTGAAAAGCCAAAATGCTATGTAGCCGCCCACCCTGAGAAATTCGCCGGGGGCAATATTGAGGATCTTCATGACCCCGAAAGTCAAGGAGAGCCCTACCGCTATTAGTCCGTACATCGCACCTATCTGGATGCCGTTGACAAATGTTTGAGCGACAAGTTGAAAAATCATTCAGACACCCCGAACTCACCCTGTGCCAAGATACGCCTCCCTCACCTGGTCATCACTCAAGAGCCTCTTGGCATCGCCATGCTGCACAATGCGTCCATTCTCAACGATATAGGCCCTTTTCGCGAGTTCCAAGGCCACACGAACATTTTGCTCCACGAGAAGGATGCTCACCCCGGATTCGTTTATCTGTCTAACCACCGCAAAAATACTCTTCACTATTTTGGGAGCCAGCCCCAAAGACGGCTCGTCAAGCATCAGCAACTTCGGCCTGGCCATCAGTCCCCTGCCTATGGCCAACATCTGTTGTTCTCCGCCGCTCAAAGTTCCAGCCGCCTGTTTTTGTCGACCTCCAAGGATAGGAAACAGTTCATACACCGATGCTAGGGTCTCCTTTCTTATCTTTCGGCTTGCCGGCGTAAATGCACCCAGTTCCAGGTTTTCGAGGACACTCATACCAGGAAATATCCCTCTGTCTTCAGGGACCAGGCAGACACCCAACTGCACTATCCTTTGAGACGACTCCCTGTCTATGCGCACCCCGTTAAAACCCATGGTTCCTGAGGCTGGACTGAGCAATCCGGCAATGGATTCCACAATGGTTGTCTTTCCCGCCCCGTTGGCACCTATGAGTGATACAAGTTCTCCTTCTCCTACTCCAAGGGAAACGCTCCACAGGGCCTGAAGATCTCCGTGATAAACATCTATGTTGTCGACTTCGAGCATGCTCCGTGATCCTTCAAAGAACTCTATCTGAAGCGGACGCTGGACCGTATAACCAGGTCAAGTGTTCGGGTGCAGTGTAACGAAGGCCGCCCCCCATTTTCCGAGGGACGGCCTTCATGGTTTCAGTTTATCTCTCAGACCATGGTGGTTGCCACTTCAGAGGGACCTTCGGTATGTACTGTTTGTATTTCTCAGCAGGCTCATTGTAGTACACGATATCCAGACCTCCGCCCATCCACTGAAGAACAAAGAGTGCGCGATCTACTGCCCAGCCCTGATCGCTGAACCGTATGCGGCCGCACACCGTCTCCATGTCAGTGTCCCTGACCGCATCTCGAACAGCGGTCCTGTCCAGAGTGCCTGCCCTCTCAATAGCACTGAAAAGCACCTGGCCGGCAGCATAGGCAGAACCCACGATGGGCTCAGCTTGCCTGTTGTACCTTTTCTGGTACTGGGCATTGATGTAATCATTTCCCGGCAGCTTCAGCTTGTTGCTCCAGGCAACGGGGGTGCTCACATAGTCGGAGAGCGGACCCAGGGACGGACCAAAGGTTGCGGATTCAGGGGCCCTAACCCAGAAGCAGAGTTTGGGACTGTAATCAAGCTCTTTCATCTGCTTCACGATGGCCGGACCATTTGGTGGAACTGGATAGGCCAGCAGTATTTCGGCCCCAGCAGCCTTGGCGCCCGTGATCAAAGCACTGAAGTCCTTGGTTCCCACAGGATACTTTCTGTCAAATACAATTTCGAAGTTATGCTTCAAGGCTGCCTGTCGCCAATAAAGGGCGGACTCCTGACAGTCCAACTGGTTGATTTCGAAGATGGCAACCTTGTTCGGCCGCGGTTCAGGCTGTTGCAGAATCATGTCAAACACCATGGGGGAAAAAAACGGGGTCTTGTGGAAAACCGAGAAAAGCCATTTGTTGCCCAGTTGATGAGGCATCCAGCCGCCGCAGCCCGGGCCAACCCATACCATCTTATTCTTCTGGCAAATGGGGGTGCCCATCTCGAATGAGGCACAGCCGAGCCCCCCCAGGTTTCCCACTGCGCCCCAGGAGTTCGCAACCTCCAGGTGGGCCTGAGTCTTCAGCCCATCGGATTCATCGTCAAGTATCCGCAGTTCTATGGGGATTTTCTTGCCATACTCCTTGACATATATACCTCCGTCGGCATTAATTTTATCTACCAATATTTCATAGGCATTCTTGCACGGCGTTCCATTTGCAGCCATTTTCCCGGTCAGGGACACAACATTGCTTATTTTGATGGTTTTTGGCGCTGCCTGGGCCTTGCTACCAGACCCGAGCGCCAAAAGCAATGTGACCAAACAGATCCCCAATACCATAGGTAAACACGTCTTTCTCATTTGGGTACCTCCTTCAGTTTAAGGTTTAGTGCTCGTTAATACCTTGTGAATACAGGGCTATTATCTCCCCAGCTTATGTTCCTCCTGAATCCCCTGCTAATGTGAATTCTTGTCTATAAGCGAACGGCGGAATCATGGGCGTGAAGAAAACCTTGCCACGGTTTGCTTTTGTTTCGCGGCAACGTCGACACTCGTTCTTAGAGCACAGGAGGCCGATCCAAAATGAGCGAGGCACCACCAATCGCGGTCTCTTTCAAATTCGAGCGTTCCAGACGTCTCTAGAATCCTTGCTCTCCTTAAAAGGGCACCCATTTGGTTCCATGCCATGAGATGCCCTTTGTACAGATGATGCCTTAGTATCTGGTTTTCTTTGGGTAGCTAGATAAAGAATCTTTTAGGACATGAAGCATCATGATCAGTAATCTATTATTTGATAGGATCAGCTATTATGGAAGGGCCTTTTTTGTCAAGAAAAAAGTTCGAAAAAACCGCCCCTTGCCGAACCCTCGATTTCACCCGCATTGTGTTTATGTACCGTTACGATGGCCGCGCACAACGCGCCGTTTGACTCCATAGTCTCGATGCTCTCTTTCCCTTCACCCTTGGTCATCTCAACCTGAAATGCCGGTGTCACAGCACCCGTTAAGATAAAAGGAACAGGCCGACTCACAGACCCCACAACGGATACATAACTGAATATAAATCACTGAACAACCCTCATGTGTAAGAGGAAAAGTTCAAGGGGGGTCGAATTGAAATCGACTTTCGTCGGCAACCGGCTCTCCCTCTTATTTTTCGATACATGGCTGCATCACTTCATGCGTGATATACCAGAGCTGAGGGCAAGACACCCCGTGCCCAAAGAGACAGTTTATAGAGTTTTCTTCGGCTAAAGGTGAGGGGTATCCACTATCCCAGAAAGGGACACAAAATCACAGCGGCAATGAGCGGGTTCTTCGCCCAGGTTCAGGAAAAGAAACCCCCTTTAGGGCTCTTATGGATACGCAAACTACGGACGGTCGAAATCAGTACGGAATCCTTCTTCTTCATCTCCTCGGAGTGTTGCAGGGATGCCGTACACCCAAATGGTCGACTTGTCCAGCGGTTTCACGACGGTTCGTTCCCAGCCTGTATAGAGATAACCATAGAGTTCGCCGTCCGGTGCGCGCATAGTCCAAACCAGGGGGTAGTAGAGCTGGTTGGTCTGCAACCAACTGACAAGGCTCAGCAGATCCTTCCTGCTTTCAACCTTGTACCAGATGCTACCCACGAGCTTTTTGCCGTTGCTCCGAGGATCGAACATGAGAGCCGTGGGTTCCTGCGGGGAAAGACCGGTCCAGGAGACATCATAGTCCTTCCAGTTCTTTACCAGGGTCTCTATAGTCACCTCGTTACCTGCAGGCCTTACCAGGCCGTAGTTTGCGCATCCGTAGGCGAAAATGGGAATCGTAATCATTATGATTATCAAAGTCATACGCTTCATGGTTTCTTTCCTCCCTTCGCTGATAATATTTAAAACTTAATAAGGCCCTTTTTCCCATTTACAAGGGGCGCGGTCACAATTTTAGGCCGGGGTATCCGGCAGCCCTCATTTGCTCCTAATAGTGGCCGACCCTGGACTAGGCTGTTCTTGACTGTCCTTACGCAAGCCTTATTTTTTAATGTATGGGGCTATGATGGTCAGGCGAATGGTTCCAGCTTGGCACTTCTGACTTTTCCATCTTATTCCTATCTAGGAAGGGGCGAGGATATGAAAAACTTTTTTGCACTGATGGTCTTGACGGCCCTCTTTCTCGCAGGTTGCGCCACAGGTCCTCAGAAGTCTGAGACTCCACCTCAGAATCAACCCTCAAAAACTATGGAGTTTTCCAATTCACTCTGTGGGAGGCTTCCTGAATTCGGATACAAAACTTGCTGGGAGGGCGGTTACTAGCAGAAAGACTGCGGGGTTTGCGGGGCATTTCCCTTTTGCAATTGAGAAAAAGGAAGAGTGCACGCGGGATGGCACAGCTGGGTCATTGAAATGTAGGTTGACGTTTTTCGGGAAACCGTGAGCGGCTACTGAACGAAACCGGGCAACCACAGTGCCAAGGAAGGCCACGCAATGACCATGGCCATGATGAGCACATCAAAGACGATGTAGGGGACAGAGGCCAGACAGATCTGCTGAATGGTGATGTCCTTCGGCGCCACGCCCTTCATGACAAAGAGCAGCATTCCAAACGGCGGGGTCATCTGCCCCATCTCCAAGTTGATGAGCATAAGGACCCCGAACCAGACCGGATTCAAACCGAGCACACCGCAGATGGGCATGAAAACAGGAAGGCAGATCATCATGATGGAGACTGTTTCCATGAACGTGCCCATGAAAGCGATGATGAGCTGCATACACACCACTATGATCAGGGGATGCACCTCAAGCCCCTGGACGAGATCGGTGAGACCCCCCGAGGCTCCGGTAAAAGCCAGAATGCTGCTGAAGGTCTTGGATGCCGCGATGATCATGAACACCATGCCCGTAATCTGTAATGAGCCTGTCAGCGTCGCCCTGAGCGCCCCCCAGGTGAAGCGCTTGTAAGCGATGGCCACCACCATGGTGGCAACGAACCCTGACGCAGCCGCTTCCGTGGGCGTGGCAATGCCCACCACGATCACCCCCAGGACCATAAAAATAATGAAGGCCATGGGAAGGAGATACTTGACCGTCAGATAAAGTCGCCGGGACAGTGAATCGCTTTGAGCCTGATAGCGTGGGGCTATAGAGGGATTCAGCCACGCACTCAGAATGATGTAACCCGCGAAAAACGCCCCCAGGATCACTCCTGGAATGACGCCTGCCACGAGAATCTGGCCCACAGAAATCTTCCCGATGCTCGCCAGCACCACTGCCAGGGCGGAAGGGGGAATGAGCATGGCAAGGCCCCCCACACCCACTATGGGTCCCACGGACATGGAAGAGCTGTAGCCCCGCTTCCTCATCTCCGGAAGGAGCATGGAGCCCAGCATGGCCGTGTTGGCCATGGTTGAGCCGCTGGTGGCGGCAAAAATAGTCCCGCTCAGGGCTGCGAGAAGGCTCAGCCGGCCCGGCACGCGGCCCAGCCACCGGTCCAGCACATCGATGGTGTCATATGCAATATTTGAGTGGAACATGTGACGCTTCAGGCTGCTCGCAAAGGCAGCCGGGTGGCGCACCACGATGACGACCTGGCATTCGAGCCTGCCTGCGAACCAGGGCGCGGAGAAGACGGCAAAGGGATCTTTGATCAGGGGTACGCTTAGGAATTTGCTGAGAAACTGCAAGGTCAATAAAAAGAAGCCCACAGGGATAATGACAAGGGCGTAAGCTTTCGGCACATCAACGGAGGCCACGTCGATGACTCCCCGGACATAATGATCCCAAGTCGTGGCGATCCCGTACCAGCAGAAAATCCCGCACAGAACCATGCCCACGAAATTGTGAATGATGTCCAGTGTTTTTCTTCCTTTCCTGCCAAGATACTGAACCAGGAACTGTACCGAGACGTGTTGGTTCCTGGACAGGATCCATCCCGTAGCGAGGAAGGGAACCCACAGCAAGGCATACTCATTGAACTGAACAACCCACACCGGCGTGGGCAGATTCAGCTTGCGGGTGACAATGGAATAGGCGATTGAAAAGGTGATAAAAAGGAGGAGTAAACCCCCGAGAACAGCCATTGCACGGCAAACCCGATTTAACATCCTGGCCACAGGTTTCTCCCCCTCTTCTTAAAATATCCTCAACAGGTCCCGCAGCTGCCTATTTCTTGGTGATCATTCCCAGAATCTTCTTTGCCTCTTCCGGAGCTTTCTTCACAACTGTGTCGTAAAGCGCATCGTTCGCGATCTTTTTGAACTTGGCCCCTTCCGCGGTATTTTCAATCAACAGGTTCTGGAGATGCTTGGGAAGCCCCTTCCACACATCCAGGTTGATGAGAACAAACTGGCAGGGCTGGTAAATGCCGGGAAAGACAATGTACTTGGATACAGGCACCAGCCCGAAGTCCCGGATGGTTCCAGGGGGTAACAGGTACCCGTCCACGACTCCTCGCTCCATGGCCGTGTAAATATCAGGAGGCGGCATCTGGATCGGCGTCGCGCCCACGGCCTTCATGAAGGAGATCGTTGTGGGAGAACACCTGATTTTCCTGCCCTGGAGATCCTCCACCTTTTGCATGGGTTTCGCCAGGAAAAGATGGAAATAACTTCCTGTTCCCACGCGGCCCAGCATCTCTATGTTGGCTTTTTCGTTGTGCAGCTTGTTCAGGTAATCGAAGACGCCCGCCTTCCGCTCCTCCCAGGGCATCAAGTCCGTGAGGCTCATGATGTCGATGACGGGCAAGATGGAGGTATAGTAGCTGCCCGCAGTGTAGACCATGTCAATAAGCCCGGTGCGGCATGCTTGCACCTGTTCTCTGTTGGCCACAACCTCTCCCCCGCCCTTGTAATCCATTTTCAGTTCCCCAGGGTACTTCTTGTCAGCCTCCTTCTGGACATTATCCAGAAATTGGAGGAACTCTCCCGACTCGAAGGCGGATTTCGGCCAGGCTGTGAGGCAGCTGATGGTGTAAGTTTTAGCCGCGGCCCG
>JARRRH010000131.1:0-7128 GCA_037380925.1 Deltaproteobacteria bacterium
GTGTAAATGTCGGCTCCGGTGAGGATCTGATTCACTTGCGCAAAGTAATTGACCACCGAAACCTTGAGAACCACCAGAGCGACCGATGCGCCGCCCAGGATACCCGCTGCGTTGGCCAGAAGCGTTAGAAGGGGCCCGGCCGCCATAAGGGCCATAACCCTGGGAAGAACGAGAAACCGGGTAATGTCAAACCCCATGACCGTCAGGGCATCGATTTCTTCATTGACCTTCATGGTGCCTATTTCAGCGGCAAAGGCGGCTCCGGAGCGGCCTGCGATAATAACCGCTGTCAGAAGCGGTGCCATTTCTCGCGTGGTCGAGATCGTGACAATGTCGGCCACATAGATAGGGGATCCAAAATTCCTCAGAGTGGTCGCGGCCTGAAAGGCCATAATGATGCCCATTAGGAAGCTCAGCCCAAAAACGAGAGGCATGGCTTCCGACCCAACGATTTGGATCTGATAGAGCGTTTCACGAAGCCGCAGCTGCTCGGGATGGAAAAAATTGGCGGCCATCGCATAAACAAAATCTCCGACAAAGCGAAGCAGGGCACTGCCCTCCTCAATTTTTTCCAGACTCCATGCCCCGACGCGTGATACCGGGCCCGGCAGAGCAAAAGTCGGCTCTTCACGATGTTCCGTAGAGTGAGTTCTTATATAACCGAGGAACTCCTCTACCCCATTCGGGATGTTGCGGGTGGAGAGGGTGATGTTTTTGCCGGCGCAAAGCCTCTCAATGGTGCGGAGCATTGCGATTCCTGCGCTATCTAGGTAGGTGGTCTGGTGGAAATCAAGGACGACCTCCTGTAATCCAGGGGTTTCCATTTCCTGGGCCATGGCTTTCCAAATAGAGCTAATCCCCTCCGCTTCGATTCGTCCTTGAAAACGGCAAATGACGGTATGTGCCGTCTCATCGCTCTTGTCTATTTCCACGGCTGAAAGTGTCATCCCGCCTACCTGTTAAGGAGAGCAAAATATTGTTTGCATTTCCGAGGGTCATGGGGCTTTTCTTGTGTTCCGAGGCTCCCGGCCTGGTCTTTTCAGCAACTTATCTATGGGGGAGTTTTGCCCCCTCCGCAGAGTAGTAACCTCTTGGAATTCGGATTTTGCTAGCATTTTAGTTTCACGAAACACCTCGTTGATTCCATTGTTGGGGCCAACGGCAATGGAGTAAATAAGGTGAAGACTGTATTTCATGGCGACCTGGTGCTGCATTTTCAATGTTTTCGTTCAAGATTTCAGAATGAAGGAACGGGTTTTTCCCGTAAAGGACTGGTGACCCCCGGCCCGGATGCGCCCCTTTCAAAGACCGGACCGCCCGCAGACCTCCATGGAAGGTTCAAAGATAGGGCGATTCCTTTCGCAAAATACAGGATTCACCCCATTGTGCCCTTTCCTTTCTCCCTTTAGTTTCAAGCTCATGGTAACGGCTCTTGGTTTTTCCTCTTTTGCGCCTCGGGCACGGTGAAGCGCTTAAGCGGGTAATGCAGCATCTGAAGTGCCAGGGTGCACACATGGAAATCATTCTTGCTCGGCCTCGAGGATTTTGCGGCGGCGTTATTCGAGCCGTGAACATTGTTAATGAAGTACTCGCGCTCCAGGGTCCGCCTGTTTTTGTGCTCCACGAGATTGTTCACAACCGCCACGTGGTTAAGAGATTGAGGGACCAAGGCACCCTTTTTATCGAAAGCGTTGAAGAAGCTGCCCCCGGAGGTATTGTTATTTTCAGCGCTCACGGTGTTTCAGATGGGGTTTTCGAACGGGCAAGAGAACGGAGGCTGAGGGTCGTTGATGCCACGTGCCCGCTGGTGAAGAAGGTCCATTTTCGGGCCCGCCGATACAGCCGCGCGGGCTTGGAACTCGTTATCATCGGCCATAAGGGTCATGCCGAAGTTGAAGGCACAAAGGGCTGTGTCAATGGGCGGGTGCACGTCGTAGGCACGGTCACGGAAGTGGAAGATCTCACGGTGGAAGATCCCGGCAAGCTTGCCTATGTCACCCAAACCACTCTAAACATCCAAAATACTCATCTTATTATCATGGCCCTGAAAAAACGATTCCCGTCCCTCATGGGGGCTGGTTTAGCGGATGTGTGTCGTGCTACTCAAAATCGTCAAAAGGCCGTTCACCGGCTCTGCCGCGAAATCGACATCCTCCTCGTGGTCGGTTCGCGCAACAGCTCCAACTCAAACCGACTCAGAGAAGTGGGCGAGCAAAGCGGCTGTCTTTCTTTCCTGATTGAGGACTCCGGCGAGATTGATCCGGCTTGGTTCAGAAACAGGCATCGTGTGGGCGTAACAGCCGGAGCCTCGGCTCCGGAAGTGTTGGTGCAAGGTGTGGTGGAGCGTCTGGAGGCCCTCGGCGACGCTCAGGTAAGAGAAATGGCCGGCGGATCCGAGCAAACGGCGGCGGAGATGGGAGCGTCTCGAAGGGAATTGGATGTGCAAGCCACTTTAGCCGTTTAGGGAATGCAAATGAGTGTCTCTCTTATTCAACAATATGCCGTTTCTCGATACATTCTCGCGCAGAAGATGCACGGCAGGAAGCGCTATCCCCTTGTCCTCATGCTGGAACCACTGTTCCGATGCAACCTGAACTGTGCCGGGTGCGGAAAGACCGATTATCCCGAAGACGTGCTCAGCAGAACGCTGAGTACTGAGGAATGTGTCGCAGCCGCAGCAGAATGCGGTTGCCCTGTGGTATCCATTGCGGGCGGTGAACCCTTATTGCACAACGAAATGCCGGAGATTATACGGAGACTTGTTCAACAGAAGAGATTTATTTATTTATGCACCAACGGCTTGCTTCTTCCGAAGCGCCTGGAAGATTACGCCCCGTCTCCCTACCTGACTTTTTCGGTTCACCTCGACGGCAACCGTGAACGACACGATGCTGTGGCAGGCCGAGAAGGCGTATTCGATCAGGCGATCTGTGCAATCAAGGCTGCGTGTAAAAGGGGGTTTCGAGTTACGGTCAACACCACGATTTTCGAGGGAATCAGTGCAGCCGACGCAATAGCGTTCTTCCATTTCGTCACCAGTCTCGGGATTAAGGGGATCACGGTTGCCCCCGGCTTCCACTATGAGAACGCACGGCACCATGAAATTTTCATGCAGCGCTCATCGAGCAAACAGTTGTTTCGGGACATCTTTAAGGCTGTGAATGGACACAGGCTGCCGTTTAACCATACCCATTTTTATCTCGACTTTCTGGCGGGCAACCGGACTTACCAGTGCACACCCTGGGGCAACCCGACCCGCAATGTCCTGGGCTGGCAGCGGCCCTGTTATCTCCTGTCCGATGAGGGCTATGCACCAAGTTTCAAGGCGCTGATGGAGGAGACGGAATGGGAAAAATACGGCGTGGGCCGGAACCCCAAATGTGCACAATGCATGCTGCATAGCGGCTTTGAAGCAACAGCGGTGGACGACATGGTGAGGCACCCGTTTGAGGCCTTAAAAGTCTTTTTGAAAGGTCCCCGGACGGATGGACCGCTGGCGCCGGAAGTCAGCATAACTTACTCTCAGCCGGTCGATGAGACATAGAAACAGCCATCTCGTGAGCGAGGACCGGGAAACCCAGATGCTCCAAGGGGTTTCTCGTTCATTTGCTCTCACCATTCCCCAGTTACCTCCCCCTCTTCGCAGTCCTGTTACCAACGGCTACTTGTTATTCAGAATAGCCGATACGATTGAAGATGAAAACAATCTGAGCGTGGAGCAAAAAACCTTTTTCTTTTACAAATTCATTGACGTGGTGGAGGGAAAAGTTCCGGCAGCGGAATTTGCGGCAGCATTACTCCCTTTGCTCTCCGAAAGGACCTCGCAGGCGGAGAAGGAACTCATCCGAAACGCCCCTCTGGTGGTCGAAAGGACCTATAGCTTCGGTCGGAAAAAGCAAATCGCTCTCCAGCGCTGTGCCTCCATCATGGCCCGCGGCATGCAAAGCTTTCAGGAGAAAAAGAGCCTCCGCGGCTTGAAGGACCTGTCTCAACTGAACAGCTACTGCTACCATGTCGCCGGTGTGGTAGGCGAATTGCTCACGGAACTTTTCTGCGAATACTCCGAAGAGATATCAAAAAAACGGGACCGACTCTTCCGGCTGGCGCCTTCATTTGGCCAAGGCCTCCAGATGACCAATATTTTGAAGGATCTTTGGGACGACAGAAATCGAGGAGTGTGCTGGCTGCCCCAGGATGTGTTTGAGAAGGCAGGTTTCGATCTAAGGAATCTGTCTCAGGGCAAATATGCCCCCTCCTTTGGGGAGGGGGTGGCGCGGCTCATCGGGATCGCCCGGTCCCATCTCGGCAATGCCCTTTCCTACAGCCTGATGATCCCCACCTATGAGAGGGGCATACGAAAATTCTGCTTGTGGGCCATAGGAATGGCGGTCTTCACGCTGATGAATATCAACAAAAGACCGGACTTTTCGAGCGGCTCCGAAGTCAAGATTTCCAGGAGGACTCTAAGAGCGATTCTTTTAGTCGCCGATACGTCGCTCCGCAACAATTACCTCCTGAAAGGATTGTTCAGGATGGCCACGTGGAGCTTGCCGAAGAATGAGATGGGTTAGGTAAAATCTTCTCAATTCTCACCGGCATAGCCGGTGGATTAATGGCGGAAGAGTGTATCGACCTTCCAAGGCCGTTCACTCGCCGGATCTATGGGAAGGGACGGAAGGACGTCGGCATGAAGGCATTCGTTACCGGGGCTTCCGGCTTTGTTGGCTCCGCAGTGGTCAGGAAGCTCATTGAAGAGGGACACGAGGTGCGCGCACTGGTTCGCCCGAGCAGCAACCGGCGCAATGTGACCGGACTGCCGATAGAAATCGTGACGGGCGACATCAGGGAGAGGGGATCCTTTGGCCGTGCTCTCAGAGGCTGCAATGCCCTCTTCCATGTGGCGGCCGATTATCGGCTGTGGATCCCTAAGCCGGAAGAAATGTACAGGACCAACGTCCAGGGCACCAGGAATGTGATGATGGCTGCGGCGAGGGCAGGCGTTGAGCACATTGTCTATACCAGCAGTGTCGCTACCCTGGGGCATACTCGGGACGGAAGCCCGGCGGATGAAACGACCCCGGCCACCCTTGCCGATATGATAGGTCACTATAAGCGGTCCAAATTTCTCGCGGAGTCCGAGGTGCGTTACCTCGCCGCTGAAATAGGACTTCCGGTGGTCATTGTCAACCCCTCCACTCCCATAGGTCCACGAGATGCGAGGGTCACGCCCACAGGGCAGATGATTCTTCAAGCGGCCTCGGGCCGTATGCCCGCCTATGTGGATACCGGTCTCAACCTGGTCCATGTGGATGATGTGGCCACTGGACACCTCCTTGCCTGCGAGCGGGGCCGGTGCGGCGAACGGTACATTTTGGGTGCATGCAACATGACGCTTAAGGAGATCCTCACGGCCTTGTGTACCCTCACAGGTGATCCGAAACCGCGTTTTCGTTTGCCTCACCACCTGATTTTGCCTGTCGCCTATGTGGTGGAGGCCTTGACGAGGTTGACGGGGGGCTCCGAACCCCTGCTTACTGTGGACGGCGTACGCCTGGCTAGAAAGAAGATGTTCTTCTCAGAGGCCAAGGCGGAAAGAGAACTGGGCTACAGCACACGGCCGGTGATCCAGGCCTTGAAGGATGCTCTGGAGTGGTTCATGGAAAACGGGTATCTCCTTCGCTGAGATCCTATTGGAAGCGTCTCGAAGAGCCGGGTGAGGACATCTCCATGCCCCTTGCCTTACCCGGGCCGATAGGGAGCGGCCTTTCCTTTTCGAAAAGATGCGTAAAGGAACGATGGAGCCGCCAAGCCGTGTCACGAGGGTAAAATGCCACTACAAATGGAAGGTTTTGGATTGTAGACCATGTTGCGCACTCTATTTCTCAACCCCCCTTCCTATGAAGGTTTTGACGGCGGCGCCGGTTCACGGTACCAGGCCAGACGAGAGATAAAATCCTTCTGGTATCCCACCTGGCTGGCATACCCGGCAGGCATGATCGAAGGGAGCCGCCTCCTCGACGCGCCTCCGGAGGGTTTGTCTCTCGAAGAGGTTATCCGTCAGGCTGAAGGCTACGAGCTGATTATCATCCACACGAGCACGCCAACCATCCGAAACGACGTCCGTGTGGCGGAAACACTTAAGGATCAGTTCCCGCACATTATGATCGGCTTCGTCGGGGCCCACGTGATGGTATGCCCTGAGGAAACGCTCGGAATGTCCAAAGCCATTGACTTTGTCACAACGGGCGAATTTGACTATCCGGCTGTAGAGATCGCAAAAGGGACGCCCCTCGAAGACGTTGACGGAATCGCTTTTCGGCTCAACAACACCGTACGGCGGACCCCGGATCGCAAGCCTATAGAGAGCCTGGACGCCCTTCCTTTTGCTACCGAGGTCTATGCGCGAGATCTCCACATTGAAAACTACTACGTCGGTTACTTGAAGCATCCCTATGTTTCACTCTACACGGGGCGGGGATGCCGTTTTCGCTGCACCTTCTGCTTATGGCCTCAGACGTTGGGCGGACATGTCTACCGGGTTCGAAGCCCTGAGAATGTCTATGAAGAAATGAGCCGGGCAAAGCAGCTTTTTCCCCAGGTCAAGGAGTTCTTCTTCGATGATGACACCTTTACGGATGATCCTAAGCGCGCCGAGGCTATTGCGCGGGGAATGGGCTCCCTGGGCATTGAATGGTCCTGCAACGCAAGAGCGAACACCGCCAAGGACACGCTGGGCGTTATGAAAGAAAACGGCCTGCGCCTTCTTGTTGTCGGATTCGAGTCAGGAAATCAGGACATTTTGAACAACATCAAGAAGGGCATACAGTTGTCCTGGGCCCGAGAGTTCGTTAATAACACCAAAGAGCTGGGGATCCTGGTTCACGGGACCTTCATCCTGGGTTTGCCGGGTGAAACGCCCGACACGATTGAGGAGACAATCCGCTTCGCCCGGGACATGGATCCTTACAGTATCCAGGTATCCCTGGTGGCCCCTTATCCCGGCACGGAACTTTACGGGCAGGCCTTGCGGGAAGGCTGGCTTTCGAAAGGGAGCGATTCCCTCATTCGGGAAGGAATACAAGATTCCATGATATCCTACCAAGGACTTTCCAGCGACAAGATCTTTGA
>JARRRH010000132.1:0-11407 GCA_037380925.1 Deltaproteobacteria bacterium
TGATCATAACTACACGAAAATGTAAAGACTTTTTTCCAAAAAGTTGTAGGGCAAGCTTCAGGTTGGAGATCTATGGTGATTAAGCTAAGCTGGGCCATAAGACCTGCTGAGTTCAATATGTTGTTGTAATCAGGAAGGATTCACGTATCTTGCCTTACCTAGAGGCTGGAGGCAGATTGAAAATGAAATATTTCTTCCCGGATAGGGGGTACTGGGAGGATACGAGGGAAACAGCAATTAAAGATATTTGCAGAGACGAACAGGGCCGCTTCAACGGGCATTACTTATTGGCTCTGGAACTTGTGTGAAAACGGACACTGTTGATGACGGATCACTTTCTTCCCTATGTCTCCGAATCACAGGGCCAGCGAAGATTCTTGTGGTTGACCATATGAGAAGACAGCTTTCGAGAGGCAGGGCGGTCGTGGGTCTGCCTTTTCTGGTTCACTAAAGCTTGTGACTTGAGTTGGTAATGTGGCGCTTCCAGATCTACCGCAGTACTACGCTGAAGCCTTTTTCAACGGAAGAATTCGCTGAAACTGAGCCATAGGCGACATGGTCGTAGGGCTCTCTTCTAGGCTATTCACCAAAAGTAAGGCAGAGTCAGCGCGACCCTGCCTTACCTATCAAGTTGATTCAGTGTGAAGGGGTTAGGCCATACACAAGCGATGTGCCTGCCCCGCCGCAAGGCTCCCTCACTAGGCATTTTCTAATGATAGCAGCACACGGTTCCTGTTAATTTGTATGAATTTCTTCAGCCTGAAATTATGGCACGGTTTTCGCATAAAGATTCGAGGCTTCTCCCAGCCGCCACCAATGGGCTTTGTTAGCCAATATTTGCTTGAATTTTGCTAACCCGGAGTGAAAATCTGATGCAGAGAATTTTGGTTATCGATGATGAACCCAGTATCCGAAGCCTTATTTCGATGATGCTGAAAGGCCTGGGCTACGATGTGGAGGTTGCGGAGGATGGCGAAAAAGGCATTCAACTGCTCAGAAAGCCGGGAAATTTCGATCTTGTAATAACCGATATTCGGATGCCAAACATAGGCGGCAATGAAGTAGGTGCATATATTAGGAACTCACACAAACCACATACCCCATTGATTGCAATTACCGCTTATCCTGAGGAAGTGCAAAAGAACATATTTGACTTTTCACTGACAAAACCTTTCAAAATGAAGGAAGTGAGCAGAATAGTGAGGTCACTTGAAAACAATCGGTAGATGAGATTGCCCAAGAAGTCAGCATGGAGCAGTTGTGTACACCTGCCCGAGTGAGGTGTAGGCAATACCCTCCATAGAGAATCTAAAGATTTTTAACCACTTCGGCCAGTGAAGCCGTTTTTCTTCTGCCCCCTGTAGGAAAAACCCTCCAGAAAGATACCCCTCCAAATGCTAACCGAGAGAAAAACCATATCAAATCATACGCTTATATTGGCCCATTTTGCCTGGCATGATGTTTGCCTATTTTTCCATCTCGATAGTTTGGGGAAAGGCAATAATGGCATTTAGCTGGGCATTTTCACGCCTGAACACACGGTTGCTGTGCAGTTGGTCGAGGTAGGAGGACGGACAGCCTTTTCGTAACACCAGGAAGCGGTTTCTGATTTGCAGAGGGCTGACACTAAGGATGGGAGTTATGAAATTTTTTTGGATATTTATATCTTTAGTTGTTGCTTCACTGTTTTGCTTCTTGGAAATAGGCTATTCACGGGATGTCACCCTAGCATGGGATTCAGATTCTGCGGTTGATGGTTATAAGCTTTACTACAAAGCTGGATCTTCTGGCCCTCCTTACAATGGCACCGGCGCCGCGGAAGGTGATTCTCCTGTTGACGTGGGATGGTTCTCGGAATTTACGCTTCGTGCTTTGTCGGACGGCGAAGACTATTATTTTGCTGTTACTGCCTACAATTCAGAAGGTGAAAGTGGTTACTCCAATGAGGCAACAACTGCGCGGCCGGTTGGAGTCAGTAGTGCTGAGGCAGGTGGCGTGGAGCCTGCTGGCGTTGATGCGGGGAGTGGTTGTTTTATTTCGACAATGCTACCGAGGTAAGGTCTACGAGTTAGGAAATTGAGAGAAAAAAATTGATAAATATCACTTCTTGGATGTCCAGGGTAAGGTCCTCACGGCCTTGCTTTTTACTAGCTGAAGCATATGGTGTGTATCCTGCGAGGCGACCTGGAATCGCAAACGAGCGATTTCTACGATAAAAAGACGAAAATGGGTTTTGATCATAAGCCCCTTTTCTATGTTCCAAGATGCTGTTCCTCATTTCTGTGATTCGCCCTATTTCGCTGAAAATATCGTGCATGTGAAAAACCCTTTATGTGTCTAACATCCCTGCCTCTTAGCTGATTTGAAGTTTTGATAAGCTTAAAGTGCATTGGATCCTAGATGCCAGGAATGCATTAAAAAACCAATCTCTCCTTCCCTTCGATTTGGCCGAAGTGAAGTGACGATCTCCCAGGGCTAAGCACTCACAAAATACTTTCCTAGATTTACAGTTCGAAATTTATTGACACTTTAATAGGTTTCAATTTAATGAATAAATTATGGATAAAAAGAGGCTAATTGAAATTATCTGAGGAATATTGAATACAGATGCTGATCTGAGCTTCCTGTTTCAACTCGAAGAAGATGAACTGGAAGTTCTGGTAGCATCTATAAGGGAGCGTGTTGACCGAATTGGGCATTAGGCGTCGGTTCGCTGCTTCTTTAAGGGGAAGAGTGAATCATAAAAAGAGCAAATTTCGGAAGTTTTGAGGAGGGGAAAATGCTTGGCAAAGGCAAAAGTGTGATTGAAGAAGAGGATCGCCCCATGATGGTGAGCTCTGCAGCAGAGGGGAAAACTATCATTGGAGAGCACATCTCCATCGAGGGTAATATCAAGGGCAAGCAAGACTTAGTTATTGAGGGATCGGTTAAGGGCAAGATTGAACTTGAGCAACAACATGTGACGGTGGGCTCGAAGGGTCAGGTGGAAGCTGAGATTCATGCTGAAGATGTGACGATAAGTGGTGAACTGACTGGCAACATCACAGCCCAGGGCAAGGTGGCGATTACGAAAGACGCTCACTTCGACGGTGAGATTAAAGCCAAAGGAATATCAGTCGAGGACGGAGCCTACCTCAAAGCTGTCATTGAACTGGAACCCAAGAAGAAGGCAACCCCTGTCACGAAGCTGTCTAATGAAAGGGGTACTGAGCAGGAGAAAGTGCCAGTAACCCTCGGCAGTGAGGCAAAGGGGGGGAGTGATACTTGATCAGCGGTGCCGATCATTCCCAAGCGGCTTTATCTGCGAGCGTGGAGACAGAGAAGTACTCAAGCATGTGTGTGCAGTTCTTCTTGGAAACCCTAAAGCAACGAAGCAAAGTGCGCTTATTAGACCTAGGGCCTGTGTGTGAGGAGAATATAGAGTTCTTCGCCAGGAGGATAGACAAGCTCTTTATCTGTGACATGTTTATCCGCTTGGATCGAGCAAGGCGCCACGGCCAACCTTGCAGCTTGGCTTCAAGACACTTGAACTACCCTTCGGAAATGTTTGACGGAATTTTACTCTGGGATCTGATTGATCGCCTTGATCGTGAGGAAGCTAGGAGCCTTGCCCAGCTTTGCTATAGATGGCTAAGGCCGGGCGGTATGGTGATGTTGTTTGCTGTGGGGCAGCAGGGCATGCCACTGAAGGTAAGTTCCTTCGTTATGACAGAGAGGTTCCTTGTGCACCTTCGCGTCCAACATCATCTTGATCTCCCTGTGTACGGCCGTCAGAACCGAGAATTGCTGGAATTGCTAGGCCCACTCACTCTGGCTAAGTCCTTCATGTACAGAAGCGGTCTTAGGGAGTTCATTCTCAGGCGCAGCGACAATCTGTGAGGGAAGATTTACAACTGCCACCTCGAAAGCGCTTTATAACTCTGACAGACGGCTAGCGGATGTGGACCCGCCTTCTTGCCCTGCTGAAAAACAACGAGATGTGGCATTTCATCCGATATGCCTAAAATTAGGGTTCCTGCTTACTATTCGTAAGATCGATTTCAGCTTCACTCAAAAGTCATCATAGCGATAAGTAGTTGAACGCCAGGCAGGCTGACTTTCAGGTTCACTTGGGAATCCTTAACCCTTGATGATTCCCCGTAGCTCGCTACAGGCTTTCTCAAAATTCCCTCTCCCTGAGGGAGAGAGTTAGGGTGAGGTGGGGACAAAATAGATTCGATCCCTTTTGATACCCTGCAGTTTTGGTCTAGAACATTTAACATCATCTTAAGACTAGTCTGATCTTGGAATCGGTTTCCGAGGACTGAAGAACAACGTAGCCTCTGCCGATCTCAGTTACGGTCAATCCTTCTACAGATCTGCCCAATCTAACGACAAGTCCGTTTATCACAGCAGAAGAGTATTTTGGATTATTCGCCCACATAATCCCTTCGACTTTAAGACCTGATACGTCATATCTTTTCGAGTAGCCGACTTCAGCATTTCTAAATTCCTCTGTGCTTTCCGCTGGCAGTGATTGCGAATCTTCCTCAGATCTATTGGCAAGAAGATCATTTTTATCCAAGGCGGGTTCAGCCGCTATGGCAGGCTGCTGAGAAGTAGGTTTTGCTGGAACAGTTATCCTTACCGCAGTCCCGCCCGCGCTGGTGGCTTCGGTCTCCAAAGTCGTGCTGTCAACTATTCTCGACTCATGCTGATTTCGTGTGCTAGATGCCTTGAATATAGAAATCCATTCTGTGAAAGCCTGCTTCTCGCCTAGCATAGAGACTCCTCCAAGGGTCACAACAAAAATGGCGAGATAGATTAGTGCGAATTTCCTAAAAAAGCTAGGTCGTTCAACTTTCTGCACACTGATGTTCTTCCTAACTGTTTGTCGCTTAAATGGTATTCTTCTCTTTTTCGATCGGTCAAATATCATCGTTTGGTTAAAGTCTGGCCTTTTCCTTTGCCCATCAGCCTTTTCTCTTACAGTGCCAACGAAGAGAAAGACATGCTTACCAAAAGAAATTTTGTCACCATGGGTTAGTTTGTGCGACACTACATCCAAGCCGTTCACGAAGCTCCCATTTGTGCTCTGAAGATCTGTCAATATGTATTCGTCATTTTTTCTGTCAATCCTAGCATGGTACCCCGATACTTCGGGGCTATCTATGACAATCGTATTGCCCTTATTACGGCCAATGGTTATACTGCCTTTTCTGAATGGGAAATCCTTCAGGACCTGCTTATTGTGCTCTAAAATAAGTCTTGCCATGATTGCCTCTTTTCTGACTAAATACCATCAGAAATAATTATATCGGATACGAGTTGAGCTGAAGCGCTTGTTCGAATGTACCTTACTAACAGAACAGAAACCTTCCATGCGCCGGAGCCCTCCAAACGGAAGCGATAAACACCAAGTCTGTCTATGCGGATGCAGCAGCGGCTGCAGGAGAGTCAATTTCAGAGAAGGCTGGAATCCTGTTAGGGGAATTCATGTGACATTTTCCTTCAAAGATAACTCCGGGCTCCATTACGAGAGCTTCCGCGCAAATATCCCCATAGAGCCTTCCTTTCTGTCTTATTTTCAGCTGGTTTTTTGCGGTCGCATTCCCTATCAGCTCCCCCGCAACTAGGAGGTTTTCCGCTACAATATCTCCCTCCACTTTACCTGTTTCACCGATCACCAGGATACTTTCACATTCGATCCTTCCCTTGAAGCCTCCATCAATTCGTATAGCCTCTCGGCTAGACAATATTCCCTCAAAGAAGACTTTGGGGCCGATGATCGTATAAATGGATTTCGTTTTTTCCTTACCGTTTTTCATTGTCAGCCTCGCCATTCTTCTAAATGTTATGATTGAGACGCTAAGCTTTTGCAAGAATTTGCTCCTCGTGAGTTTTCCAAAGAGCGGATCTTGTCCCAATCGATATATTAAATATTAAGGCGCATCTTAAGCCGCTATGTTAAATGGCGACAACTTGAAGCATTTAATTGAAATGAAGACAAAATGTGCCACCACGTATGCTATTTTATACACGCCCTTAATATTAGAGCCTATGAAGGGATACTTTTCTATGGGTTACACTTCGATTTATGTGCCTTTTGATGTCTAAGTCCGGAATGAGCTTAGGTGGCAGAAGCTCGCCCCCGTAATAAGAAGCAAGAGCTATGCCAGATCAAGTAGGAGCAACGAGAGGAGATCTGAACCCAGATCTCTTGCAGATCAATATACGAGAGTAGAGTTTTCAGCTGGCGACCTGGAGCCTGTTTATTTGTTCAAGATATGGGACATTTCCCCTTCGGGCATGAGCATTCTGGTAAGAGGAGATTCTGCGGTGTTGAAGCACCTGAAAGTTGGTGACGTCTGTACAATGAAATATTACTCATCAAGAACATCTGAGAGCCCCAAGGCTCTAAAAACAGAAATCAGACATATTACTGAAGATTATGAGGGACGTTTCAAGGGACACTACCTCGTCGGGTTATCAATCCGGGAAAACCAGGAGACGAGTGCATAACAGCATCAATACCCATTCGTGCGGTTCGGCAAATAATAAGAAAGGATTCAAAGATATCATTTTTTGAGTTTGCGTCGCTTCAAGATTATGTTTCGTTATTACGACTTCACCTTCCAAATCAAATGAAAAGGCGCGCCAACGCTGTCAAAAATGACTTGATTGAACAGGGTGTGTATAAGCAACGAATCACTTGGTTATGGCGATTTCCAGCCAATATCATTTGTAAAAGCTGTCAATCGCATAGTCAATATTGTATTTGCTCCCATCAGGGAATAGGGTTAAGGAAGGAATAGGAAACGAGCAAAGTAATGCTATTTATGTAAACATTGGTTTTTAAAGTCTCATCTATTTAACTTTAGCCAAGAATTGAAGGAGGGAGGGGTCATGAATTTTCTGCTTAGGTACAAGAAAATTTTGTCTCTTGTAGTTATTTTTAGCTTCGTCACTATGACGGTTTGCTTTTCTTCAGTACAAGCGCGAATGGTTTCAACTGCGCAGATTTTGAAGCCAAGTCAGCAGGACTCAGGGCGCGAAAGGCTGAATGCTTTTCTTGAGCGAGAGGATGTCACAAAGCAGCTGGAAGTGTGGGGCTTGGACAAAGAAATGGCAAAAGCCAGGGTCAACAGCCTGACAGATGAGGAAGTGTCTCAAATGACAAAACAACTCGACCAGTTGCCTGCTGGAGGTAGTGCGGTGGGGGTCGTTGTTGGCGCTGCGCTTTTGGTTTTTTTAGTGCTCCTCTTGACGGATATCCTTGGTTTAACGGATGTCTTTCCATTCACTAAGTGACAAATGGATACAAGTTATGGTCCGCGTTGGTGGACAGTATTTTTTGTCATTCTTATTTTAGTAGTGGGAAGTGGTTGTGCCCATCGAGGTTACCGTATCCGCGGGACCTCCCTTGACAGCCTTCCTGTCCGCAAGGAGATAGCCGAGGTCCCATTTTATCCTCAGGAATCCAACCAGTGTGGTCCTGCTTCCCTGGCTATGGTATTAAACTGGTCGGGTTCTCAGATTCCGCCTAGGGAGATTGCAGACGAAATTTATACTTCAGGAAGGAAAGGCAGTTTGCAGCCCCTGATGATCAGTGCTACCCGGTACCATGGTCGCCTTCCGTATGTTATTCGCGATTTCGAGTCTCTGATACAGGAGGTGGCGGTGGGTCACCCCGTTATTGTTTTACAAAATCTCGGTTTGAGTTGGTATCCCCAGTGGCATTATGCGGTGTTGATCGGATACGACATAGAAAAGCAGAGAGTAACCCTCCGTTCTGGGGAAGTTTTCAGGAAAGAAAGGTCTTGGTCAGTTTTTCATCGGACATGGGAGCGTGCGGGCAAATGGGGAATGGTTGCCTTACCCCTCACCGAATTGCCTGCGAGTGCTGATGAGGATTCCTACTTAGAGGCTGTGGTCGCTCTGGAAAATGTGAAGAAATACAGGGCGGCATCGCTCGCATATGAGACGGCTCTAAAGCGTTGGCCAGAAAGCCTGGGTGCACTTATGGGCTTAGGGAATTGTAGTTATGCTTTGGGAGAACTGGCAGAGGCTGAGGAGGCATTTCGCCGTGCGGTCAATATTTTTCAGACCTGCGGTGACGCTTATAACAATCTAGCTCAAGTGCTCGGTGACCAACGATGTTATGAAGAGGCGTTGAATGCGGCGCGTGAAGCGATCGATCTTGGAGGTCCGAATATAGACATATACTGTGAAACACTGGAGGAAATAACAAGATTAAAGGAGAAGGATAGCGGAGGTAAACTGCCATGCTCACAGAGATAGGTCGATAGGAGAACCCAAATAGATACCGGTGGAGAAGTATGGGAACAAGAACCTATTGTATCCCCAACAGAGCAGAGGTTAGCTGATTGTTGTGGAATCCGATCATTCCAATCCTGCGCCGGAGCCTTTCACACCCTCGCAGACAACGATGGTCGTTATTTTACGCCCTCTCTCTCTTCCTTGATGGCCCACGCTTCCTCTGCTGTGATCTCTCCCCTGGCCACTTTTCTCAGCAAATCCACCGGCAATTCGTTTAAATCCCTCATCCCTTCGCAAGCGTGGTCAATGAATTTGATTTCTGCGTCGAACTCATCTTTGCCCGTTATGATCTTCCCGCATCGTTCGCATTTGAAACTCACTGCCAAGCTATTTCGCCCCTTCCGCGGTTGCCTTTTGGGTATTGTAAGGTTTTAGCAACCTCAATCAGAGTTCCCCTTGTCATAGGCATAGGCATCATGCCGGCCACCTATCCCGTAATTGACGAGACGCACGAGATCACGGAGGCCTCCGCTCTCAGGCCCCAGCGCACGAAAAACAACGTGATCAACTATTACCGCAATCTATACGCCAGGTCCATGGGAATTCTACCCGCTAAGTTTCTGTGTTTTGTTTCTTTGCCAAGCTCGCACCTGTTCCTGTTTTGGCTTATTATGTTAAGCAAGCTGGACAATCAGAAACGGTTTGTCAATCAAAAGGTTAAGCCGACTATTACTAGTCCTGAGAATCAATTGTACGCATTTCTAAGGTTGCACGGGCGGGCAGAAGGGGAAGGGTCAGCATCCCACATCCTGCTTTTCGGATAACTTGGATGACCCTAGCCCGTGCGCTTTTTGCTATTAGTATGCCTCAAAGGACACATTGCCAGCTTCGATGATCCTATCCAGATACTCTTCCTTTGGCAGTTTATCTTTTACCTGAGACCACAATTTTAATGCCTCGACCAGCTTGTCCAGATACTCCTCGTCTGGCAGGTCGGGTAATAGTTCCATCAGTTCTTCTTTTTTCATTTTTGCGCTGTCCTTTTCTCCCTGAGTTATCCACGGGTTGGAATTATGGATAGCCTTTAAAGCGGTACCGACCTAGCCCGTGAGAAAGACTTTATTTCTTTTCGATTTCTTCAATTCGTATAATTTCGCGCCATGCTTTGCCGCATGCGCTACACTCAAAAGCCCACACATAACAATCTTTAGGTACATCATTCCATACAGCTCCTTCTAGAAATAGGCCTCCATCGTCCATTTTACAGAATAGGCAGCGCCCCCTGTTACTGGCCTCATAATCTTCAATTAGCGTACGTTTTACAGGCCCAACTGTAATCCAACCCAATTCGTTCTGTTTTGTCATTCTCTCACTCCGTTCTTGAAAGATTTTCTCCCTCCTCAATCCCCATTTTATCCAGGAGAATCAACGATAGTGGGCAAGGCTTTATCCTACAATTTTCGCCTATGGTCAGAATTGATGGTGTTTTCAGCACGGAAATCAAAGACCCCTTGCAATGCTAAGTTTGGTACGTGTCTATGTGATAGTAATACCATGTTGTATAAAGCCGCCATACTCAAATTGAACCCAAAATACCAACAGCACATTCTGGGAGTAGTGTCGGGACAAGTGCTATTGCAAAAGGGACAATGGTACCGCGCCATCTTAAGTTATTAGAAGTCTCAAAATAAGTGCCACTGCAAGATAGGTGATCAACCGTCGTATTCTCACAGAAATTGTGAACTCAGATGGCACCTATTATAGGAACATTAATAAGTTCACCCCTGCCATTGCGCCTGGCTATCTGTAGCGGTCCCATTTTTTTGTGATTTAAGTGGGTGTTCCAATTTTGCTTGCCATGATAACGGCATGGCTCTCAGTATGAATTTAACAAAAAAATGATACCATAATGAAGGGTAACGGGCAAGGGTAAACCAAATGCCCACAAGGTGGGGATACGCTGGCTCAGCACAAGAGTCAGTACACATTTGTACACAGCCGATTTGCACATTTTTGGTCTGTTTGATTGTTCGTTGATAACTCTCTTCTCAATTCTGCAAGGAAAGGGAGCACCCACAAGTGCCTAAAGCCGTGAACAATTAATCAACCCAAGGATTGTATGAGAGGTTGTGAATTTAGATGGCACCAATTATAGGAACATTAATAAGTCCGGATTTTCGAAACAGTCCTGAAGTTCATGTTCATTTCTCGAAATTTTGAATCGACCGATTTTTGAATATAAGAATGATGGCACAGGAAAATCTCATGGATTTGGTTGCCCCTAGTAGTGAGGAAGCCATGAATCGGGCGTAAAGATGGGGTCTCTGATGCCCCGGATAGTTCGATTGGAAAGACTTCTTTACACACCCGGTGTAACTGAAAGCATCTGACCTGTACGAATGACTGTTTGGGGTGTTATTCCGTTAAGACGACACAGCTCGTCGATTGTAATTCCGTATTTTTGCGCGATTGCAGAAAGAGTTTCTCCCCGCTGCACCTCATGGTGGGGGTTTCCTTTGGTGTCTAGTTTGGCCTCTTTGGCAGCAGGTCCTTTCGTTCTTGCTGTTGTTTGCTCAAGCCTTCTCACCCTGTTTTCAAGACTGGCTAATTTTTCCTCCACGCCTGCAATTGTGGCCAATCTCTGTTCCACGTTCTTCAGTTTTGATGTAATCGTACTAATATTCGTTTCGCCAACATCGTTTGTCCCGCCGGAAATGTACCCCATAGAAACAATTATAAAAATGACCCCCATTCCAATAATAAGCACAGTCCTTCGGTATTTTTGGAATCCGGTGGGTGTCCTAGTGCAGCGAATCCTGGTGTCTTCACGGAAGTGCTTCAAATCCTCCGCAAATTCTTTTCCCATATGATCGATATCTGGGTCGAGTCGGTTTTTCATCTTTTCCCCTTTACGGCGAGTGGGATTTTACTCGAATCAAATATGCATTAATTATACAGGAAAAGCCTGAGAGCTTCAAGATCTTGATTGATGACTTGTCCCGAACTACCTAGGGCGCGCAAGAAAGTAAAAAACGGGAATAACGTATGTCAAGAGATTGACACTGGCTTCCGTGTGCAATCAGGCGACCGAAAGGAAAACGCGAGGTTGCAGGTCCCTAGCACTTTGCTTTCCCTTTTTTGTCTGCGG
>JARRRH010000133.1:0-6136 GCA_037380925.1 Deltaproteobacteria bacterium
CCATACCCCTTTACAGGTACATTGGGGGAACCAACGCATGCCGCTTGCCCATGCCCATGATGAATATCCTCAACGGAGGGCTTCACGCTGCGAACAACGTCGATCTGCAGGAGTTCATGATCATGCCCGTAGGCGGCAGCACCTTCAGGGAGGCGCTTCGCATGGGTGCCGAGGTCTTTCACGGACTGGCAAAGGTATTAAAAGAAAAGGGCTTTTCTACCGCTGTGGGAGACGAGGGCGGGTTTGCTCCGGATCTGAAGTCCAATGAGGAGGCAATGGAAATGATCCTTGCCGGAATCAAAAAGGCCGGGAACAGGCCCGGCCGAGACGTGGTGCTGGCCCTGGACCCGGCCTCGTCCTCATTTTTCAATAAGGGGAAATATGTTTTCTCGAAGTCTGACCATTCGGAACGAGGCACAGCAGACATGATTGCCTTCTACGAGGACTGGGTGAGTCGATTTCCCATCGTTTCTATTGAGGACGGTCTTGACGAGAATGATTGGGAAGGCTGGAGGGCTATGACCGAGAGGCTCGGGAGCCGCATTCAAATCGTTGGAGACGACCTTTTTGTCACGAACACATCACGAATTGAGAGAGGCATACGGGAGAACGCGGCCAACGCCGTGCTCATCAAACTGAATCAGATCGGGACGCTCACGGAAACCCTCGAAGCCATCGAGATGGCTCTCAGGACAGGATGGCGGGCCGTCATTTCTCACCGATCCGGCGAGACCGAGGATTCCTTTATTGCCGACCTGGCTGTAGCCACAGGCACAGGCCTGATAAAGACCGGCTCCCTGTGTCGCTCGGAAAGGGTTTGCAAATATAATCAGCTTCTGAGAATCGAAGAAGAGCTGGGCGAAGCAGCAGTGTTTGAAGAATGGAGTACTGCGGAAACGGCGTAAGGCCTAAGGCCCATGGCGTAAGGCATGAGGTGTAGGGACCAGAAGGAAAGAAAACTGACTCATCACGAAAGCACGAAAGGAGAGAGATATTTTGAAGAGGAAAAAGACTGCTATGGGCCTAATACTTTGAAAGAAGGGAGGGTGTGTATTTTCACAACCGCAATTTTAGCAAAAGCGACAGGGCTGAAAGTCGGCTTGTTTGCTAATGTTTTTTAAAATGGACGTTGCAGATAAGAACAATAATAGGCTCAGTTTTTCGTGTTTTCGTCCTTTCGTGCTTCCGTGATAAAGGTTTTTTCTGTCTTTTGCCTTATGCCTTCAGCCTCAGGCCTTTCTGCTGAGGTCTCCCCATTCATACTGGATGATGGCCACGAACGCCACGGCTGCTGTCTCTGAGCGCAATACCCTGAATCCCAGGGAGGCTGAAGCGAATCCTGCCTCCCAAGCCGTTTTGACCTCTTGGGGACTGAAACCGCCTTCCGGGCCTATCGCGGCCACCACCCTTTGCTCGGGGCGGGAACTTCGGAGAAAAGTCTTCAAATCCCTGGTTTCTTCCCCTTCCCACAAGATGATTTTGAGACCCGCCTCGTTCTTCCAACGGGCCAAGAGATCGCCGAAGGTGTAAATAGGACCCACCTCCGCAGGGCGGGCTCGATTCGCTTGCTTGGCTGCGTTTCGAGCGATTTCTTGCCAGTGCCTCAATTTGTTGGCGCCCTCGCCTTTTCCAGGGCCTACCACGGTTCTGTCAGAGGAAAAGGGCAAAATGGAATCAGCCCCTAGCTCCGATGCTTTCTGCACCACGTAATCCATGCCTTTTGACTTGAGCAGGGCCTGGCAGAGGGTGATTTTCACAGGAGATGCGGGCGGCCGGCGGAGAGCTTTCTCCAGAATAACGGAGACCTCCTTTTCTCCGGCAGATGCGATGACCGCTTGAAAGCGCGCCCCCTTTCGGTCCATGAGAACGATGCGGTCTCCCTGTCCCAGGCGCAGGACCTTAGAGATGTGCCTGGCCTCGGAACCCGTGATGGCGAAGGTGTGGTCATGGGGCTTGATGTCTTCCACAAAAAATCGCCGCATTGGAAACGCCTCTATTCCCTTTTCCTTGCCGAAACGCACACCCACTCATCGTGAAGTCTATCGTGTATGTTCTCAAAAGCGTAAGAGCCCAGTTGCTCTTTGACCACACCAACCTGTTCCTCTAAAATTCCCGACAGAACGAGATGTCCTCCCGGCTCGATCACCTGACAAAAGAGGGGCATGAGTTCAAGGATCGAATCGAGGATGAGGTTGGCAACCACAATCGTGAATCGCTCTTCCACGTCACGGAGAGACAGGGATGAGAGGTGAATGCTGTTCGAAACTTCGTTGAGGGCAATGTTCTTTTCCGCCCACCGCAATGCCTCGGGATCGGTTTCGAGGGCCAGAATGCCCCTGCTGCCGAGCTTTGCGCCATAGATGGCGAGGATCCCGCTCCCGGTGCCCACGTCTAGCATAGTCCATGGTTCGGGTTTGGGGAGTCGTTCCAGGGCCTGAAGGCACATTTGGGTGGTCGCGTGGTGGCCCGTGCCAAAGGCAGGGCCTGGATCGATTCGGATAATATGTCCCGATGTTTTGGCAGGGAGAGGTTCCCATGGAGGGAGGACGGTGAGATGGGGCGTTACCGTGAGAGCCCTAAAAAACCGGCGCCAGGTGCGGTTCCAATCCTCCTCCGGAACGGGTTTCAGGCTCAGTTCAGGGGCTCCCGCTTGAGGAAAGATTGAGGCCAGTTGACGGAGAAAAGCTTTGATGGGGCCCTTGACCTCTTGAGGCTCCATTCCGAGAGGCAAGTATCCTTTGACAGTGGGTTGCGGGAAGTCTTCGCACACCAGGCCGATGCATCCGAAATCAAAAAGAAAAGCACTTAACGCATCATGGGCATCCGGATGAATCCGGATGGATATTTCGATCCAGCCGGAAGCGAAAGATTGAAGTACTGGAACATCCGAGGATTGGGGTGCTAGCGTATTGAAGTCTTGGGGTGTTGGAACGAAGCGTGAAGTCCTTGAGCTGCTTTCCTTTTTTTCCATTACTCATTACTCCAAAAACACCACGACATTCACCCAAGGAGTGTCATGTTGCCCCTTTTGAAGTGCCTGGTGGGAGGCCTTCGTCATTTCAAAAGGTTACGGAATGGGGGACCCCCTGGCCCGGTCCTCACCAATCGCTATGGAGAGTCACCCTCAAATCTCTGCAAACGACATACTGTTTTGTTCCTAGGAGTTTGATTCTCCTACGTGAGGGCCGGGAACAGTGGAGGGGGGAGGCTGGCCCGCTTTGAATTTTGGCGGGCCTCACCCGTCCGTAACTTTTTGAAATGACCAGGCCGGGAACCTCGGTGCTGAAGAAGGGGCAATGTGACGCTCCTGGAATCAACGCTTATGAGGACTGCCACAGGAGTCTTTTCATGCCTTCTGAAAGACGTAGTTCAGCTGGCCGTTCGGCAGCTTGTTGACCACCGTCTTCATGTCCATACCGATTTTGATTTGATCCTCCCCAAGGCTGCTTGAGATCCTGCCGAAGACCTTGTAATTACCGTAATCAAGAAGAGCGATACAGTAAGGAAGATCGCCTTCAAATCCCACTGGGCCGTACTGGAGTTTGCTGTAAGTCAAAAGTTTTCCGGTCCCTGCGATTTCGAACCACTCCATGTCACTGGTCAAGCACTGATAACAATCCGCTCTAGGGGGGAAAAACATGAGACCACAACCCTTGCATTTGGTCCCCATGACTTTTCCTTGCTCCAGGTAGTCCACAAAGTCATTGGTTTTCGAGATTCCTGTAAAGCTTACGGTCCCAAATTTTTTGAATCGATCGTCAACGTCTTTTTTCGCCATGTTATGACCTCCCGAGAATGGTGACATTTCCGTAAAGGCCCACACCACCGATATTATGGACCAGGCCGACTGCCGGATCTTTGACTTGCATTTCACCTGCTTCGCCCCTGAGCTGAAGCACGATGGTTCTGATCTGGGAACCGCCGGTGGCGCCGATGGGATGGCCTTTAGAGAGAAGGCCGCCATCGACATTCACAGGGATGCTCCCCTCCCTGTATGTCCCCTTGCTTTTGATGAGCTCTTTCCCTTCACCGGGCTTTGCAAAACCCAGATTTTCGTAAGCCATCATTTCCGCTATGGTGAAGCAATCGTGGACTTCGGCCACGTCGATGTCTTTTGGACCCATCCCTGCCATCTTGTAAGCCTGTTTGCCGGACTCCTCCCCGACGGCCAATCCTGTAAAGAGCTCTCTGCCTGCCATGTTTACGGGCGATGATGCGGCGCCAAGGCCTAAAATCCATACCGGCTTCTTGCTGAGTGCTTTAGCCTTTTCCTCACCGGCCAGGATGAGGCAGGAGCTGCCATCGGCGTTGGCACAACAGTCTCCCACCCGAAGGGGGCTTGCAACAGGCCCGGACATGGGACTCTGGGGGTCGGAAAACATGTCCAGGGTGACAGGCTTCCGGTAAACCGCTTTTTCATTGATTTGACCGTAGGTGGAAGCCTTAACCCTGATAAGGGCCAAATCCTCCGGCGTGGTGCCGTATTTCTGCATATGGGCTCTGGCGTACATCGCGTAGTAAGCGGGCATCATAGTGCCGAAAGGGCTTTCCCATTGGATGTCCGCGCCTCGTCCCATCCTTTCCTGGGATTCTGCGGAAGAAATCTCGGACATTTTTTGGAAACCGAGAACCATGACCACATCATGAAGGCCAGACTTGATAAGGGAATAGGCGAGCTTCACCCCTGTGCTGCTGGAGGAACACAAAGTTTCCACGTAGACCGTCGGCTGCGGTGTGAGACCCAAATACTCGGCAAATACGCCGGCCGGTGATCGTTGTTTGTCGTATTCAGGCGCCGAGCAAATAATCGACGCGTCAATGTCCTTGACGGATACTTGGGCATCGGCCATGCACTCCTTGAATCCTTCGAAGGCCAGCTCTCTGATCGAACCGGGGTACCCTCGAACAAAGGCACTCTGGCCTACACCGATAATGGCTACTCTTCCCATAAATGACCTCCCCATGAAGATATTTAAAATAGGCTCAAGGCAAAAGGCGTAAGCCGCACGGTTCAAACTCCGCTGCTTCATATTCTGTTTGCCTTATGCGTCCTTGAGCAGAACCGGAGTATAGGAGAAGAACTTCGGGGGGTCAAGGTAAAAGGGCTGTTGCCCAAACCCTGACCTATGATGGCGAGATGACTCTAGGGAGGCCTTTTCCGAAGGTGCAATAAGGTCTCTCGTAGGCAACGCCAGCGGCGTCAAGCTTTCTATATAAGCGCATAATAGCCCCATATAATTATCTCTGCCGGAGCCGCCCGAAAACAACCTACTCGAACTCCTCGGATTCCTCTGTGGGATAGAACAGATTGCTTTGGTCTCCGACGGGGGCTCCCTCTTCTTCCAAGAGGTGTTTTTCTGCTTCGTCTCTAAAGTGCCGAGCCTGGTCTTCCAAGGCGCGGAGATTGTCTGTAACGCCCTGCTCTTTTAGCATGGACTTAATGGTGTTGAAGATATTCCGGTTGCCATAAAGCAACGAGCCTTCCTGCATGATTTTGCACGCCACCATGTGCCTGAACGTATCAAAGGCGAGTTGCGTTCTCACGCGATCCATGTTCTTCACGATATAGTCAATCTCTTCTCTCAGGTGGGGTGCTATCAGAAGGCGATATTTCTCAGCGTAGATGGCTTGGTCCAGGCGCCGAATTAAGGGTTCGGGAAAGCCGTCATTCACAACCACGACCAGGTCCATGTCCGATCCTTGAACCAGCTTGCCCGTGCTTCTTTCAGGGCGAGGAACGTCATGGGCCATGTTGTAAACGACGTCACCGGCGAGGATGAAGCACGCATCGTCTTTGATGGAGCGTTCTGTTTCAACCTGGTTTGCCAGAGCGGAGACGATGCTGTGGGCGAGCTGGAACTTCGTGCGGCTCACCTCCTCGATATGAAGGGAGATCTGCTGGGCCCTCACCGCAATAGCTCTTTGATTCCCGGCAGGGCCGATGACAGAGTAAGTCAAGAACTCCCTGAGGATGGAGGGCGAAAGGCGCGCATACCCCTTAATCCGCCGGTCAAGCCTCAGATACCGGGTTCCGATTCTCAAAATGGACAGGTCGCGGCTCAGTATGCAGACCCGCCACAAGGTGAGTTGATCGCCCCCCACGGCATCCCATATTTCCGAACCCGTGAGAGGCCCT
>JARRRH010000133.1:6198-7118 GCA_037380925.1 Deltaproteobacteria bacterium
CATTCCTCATCCACCCTGTGCTTCAGGTGCACGGCCCGTCCAGGGCTCGTTTTCGAGATGCCGAGGGATAGCCTCAGGTAATCCAAAAAATTTCTATCCATATCCAGGCGGTGAACCAGAAATTCCCCCTCACCGGCCGGGCATTCCCGGGCCAGGTGAGCCGAAAGGGCCGCGGAAAACCGCCCAAAGGCATGCGCGAAGCGCCTGCTTCTGAGGACATGCATACTGCCGTTTCGAATCAGACGATTGATCAAGTACGCATTCGCTCGGGGCAAAGCTCCTGTGTTGAAGAAGGGGTAGGTTTTCCGGAACCGTTCGCGGGTGAAGTGGCCCGGTCCCTCTGTTGCCGGAATGAGCTTCAAGAGACGGCGTCCCCATCCCATAAGATTGAAGAGAGGATTGATTTTTCTGCTTGAGTAGTCAAAAGAATCGAATCCGTCCGCCAGTTGAAGCCAGAATTTCTTCTCACGAAGCGTCAGGGCATCAAAAACCTTGGCCTCCGGGCAGGTTTCCCTGGCACACTTGTTCCCGTAGTCCACTCTGTATCGAAGATCCAAACCCCCGTTCCGGCTAGGGTGGAGCAGGCAGCCAACGCGGTGATACGCCTCGTCCAGATAACCTAATGCCCAGCAGCTGAAACCGGCAATGGGCACGATGCGGTCATCTCCTTTGTCAAAAGAGGCCGTGTTCTCTCTTAAAACCCGCATGATTATATTTTTGTGAACCCTATGGTCGTAACCGGCAGGGCGAATAGGGGGACAGCATGCAAAGCAGCTTTTTTGATCGTCAGGACGGCACAAGGTTACGGAGGTCGAATTCATAGGGATTTCTTCCCGGCTGTGTTCACCCTCGAGATCTTAGTTGTCGCTAAGCCCTCCACCTCTGGTGGAGGACCCGGATAGGTTCTACCGATCCGGGGT
>JARRRH010000133.1:7167-10778 GCA_037380925.1 Deltaproteobacteria bacterium
CCTCGGGGGGGCACCTGATGCCTCCCGCTCTGCGGGAGGAGCCTCACTACCCGTGTAAAAGTTCGACATATTGAGGTACCCGGCGGGAACTCAAAAGATCTTTTCACCAATCTGCGTCCATGTCAATTATCAAAGAAAGGGCTCCCGGTCGGCTTTTTTCGTGACGGGGGACAGGGATTTGTGTATAGAATAGAAGGTCTTATCCTCAGGTCTTCATGAACACACACCGTCCTTTCACAGATGTTGCAGGGCTCATCCTCCTAGGCGGCAAAAGCAGCCGGTATGGCAGCAACAAGGCCTTGGTCGAGGTTGAAGGCGTACGGCTCATCGAAAGGGTTGTCAGGGTGATGCGCGCCCTTTTTGAGGAAGTCATTCTCCTCACAAACGCACCTCATGAGTACGCCTATCTCGGACTGCCTATGGTGGAAGATCTCATTAAAGGGCTGGGCCCCTTCGGCGGGGTCTATACAGGCCTTGAAACCATCTCTCGCGATGCAGGGTTTTTCGTGGCTTGCGACATGCCTTTCCTTCAAGAAGGCCTGATTCTTCACCTCGTGGCGAGCCGGACGGGCTTTGATGCGGTTGTCCCCAGAGTCGGTTGGATGCTTGAGCCTCTCCATGCGGTCTACACCAAGGGGTGCCTTCCTGCCATAAAGCATCTCATCGACTCGAAGGAGTATCAAATCATTAACCTATTTTCGCGTATTCGTGTTCGGTTCGTGGACGAAGAGGAAATCAGGGCTTATGATCCAAAGCTCAGGTCCTTTTTCAACATCAATAAGCCACAGGACCTGCTGGAGATTGAAAAGCCGAATGCCGGAGAGTGAGTTCGGGCGGGCTTTCCCTCCCTGAAGTCTGCGGCTGGGGACTGATCTTGGGGATGGGAACCCTGCCTGGTGCAGGCGAAGCCGGCAGGGGACTTTGAAAGGAGCTAAACGAAAATGGTTGAACTCGTCATTGCCGTCAGTGCTGCGATGATCATTTCAGGGTGCTGCTCCCTTTTCGAGGCCGTGCTTTATTCGGTGCCCCTGCGACATATTGAAACCCTGGTTCACAAGAGAAGGCCAAGCGGAAACATCTTCAAGGAGCTGAGGGCAAATGTGGAGCGGCCCATTGCCGCCATTCTGACCCTGAATACCATAGCGAATACCGCAGGGGCGGCTATTGCCGGCTCGCAAGAAGTCCCTGGAGTCCGTATCGCCGGACGAACTCAAGACCATGGCCCGGCTCAGCCTCCGTTCCGGGGGCATAAAGCCCTATCAGGAAAGCGTGATCGACAATGTTCTGTCCTTGGACGCTCGCCTTGTCAAGGACGTCATGACGCCCAGAACCGTGATCTTCTCATTGAGTGAACACCTCACCCTGAAAGAAGCGGCAAAAGCATTCTCCAAATGGGAGCACAGCCGATTCCCCGTCTATGACAAAGACGTGGAGGACATTGTGGGCATCGTTTTAACCAAGGAGCTCTTCATTGCTCTTGCCCAGGGCGAAAAGGACAAAAAACTCACGGATCTCATGAGGCCGGTCCATTTCGTGGTAGAAACCGCTAAGCTGAACAATGTGTTGATGGAATTCATGGGAAGGCACCAGCATCTTTCTGTGGTCATAGACGAATACGGTGGTCTTTCGGGTCTTGTGTCGCTGGAGGACATCCTGGAAGAAATCCTGGGCCGGGAGATCATTGACGAATCCGATGAAGTGGCTGATAAAAGGGAACTGGCCAGGCAACGCCGCAGCAGCCTGATCTCCGAACTGCCACAGAAGTGAATATGGCCCCTTGCCCCCTTAGCAAAGGCGGGCTGGGGAGATTAGGCTAAAGGCGTAAGGCGCAAGGCTTAAGGCAAAAATGTCAAATCAAAACCTAATGTCAAATGACAAAAGGGTGAGAGTTGTGCTTGTTTTGGGTTTGGGATTTTGACATTCATTTGGCATTTGAGCTTTGACCTTTGGCATTATGAATGTGTGTCAGCAATTTTTGTCTTGGACGCAATATTCCAAATTTGAGCTGAGTTGCGGTTGGTGAAAAGCGATGGACGGCGCGGCCCCTGCAGTCAGGCGAGACCTGGAATTTTTCCCGGTGACGTATGAAGGGAAACAAGTTGTTCTGATTCGAGACCATCTCGGATTGGTGCAAGAAGGCAAGGCGATCGAAATCCCCCTTTACCAGTTCATGACCCTCCTGGACGGCAACAGGGATTTGAGAGATATCCAAATGGCCATGATGAGGCAGCAAGGGGGCGTGCTGGTAGGAATGGATGAGGTGAAAACACTCCTCTCCCATCTGGATGAGGCCTTTCTTCTCGAATCCGAAAGCTTCCGGAATGCTAGGGATCACATTGTTCAGGATTTTGGGGCAAGGCCTGTAAGGCCCTGTTCCCATTGCGGCAGGGCCTACCCGGCTGACGCCAAGCAACTGGAGCGCCGCTTAAGCGATATCCTAACAGCAGGCTTACCAGGACCGGCTCGGCCGGAGGGAAAGGTTGTTGCTCTGGTTTCGCCCCACATCGATCTTTCGGTCGGACAAAAAGGATATGGGAGCGCCTATTCGTGGCTGGAATGGACATCGCCGTCCCGAGTGGTCGTTCTCGGAGTGGGGCATCAAATGTCCCATGACCTGTTCTCCTTGACGGAAAAGGATTTTGAGACGCCTTTCGGAACCGTGAAGGCGGACAAGGCAGCGGTCCGCACGCTGCGCCATGCCGGCGGAGACGCCCTCGCCGGCAACGACTTCGCCCATCGGGCCGAGCACTCCATAGAATTCCAGGTTCTCTTCTTGCAGCACCTTTTGAAAGACCGGGCTTTCACCATAGTGCCCATCCTGTGCGGATTCCTGGGAACGAGCCTACCTGAGTCCACCAGGGGAGCCTACCTCGAGAAAACAGCTCCATTTGTGGCATCTCTCAGGAAGATCGTGTCTGAAAATGAAACCCTGGTGGTGGCCGGCGTGGACTTTTCCCATGTGGGCCCGAAAGTCGGGCACCATGCGCCTGCCCATCTTCTCTCAGGACGAAGCGAAGCCCACGACAAGAACCTGCTGGCCTCCCTGAGCGATTTGAATGTAGAACAATTCTGGGAGGAATCAAGGAGGTCGCAGGATGAGTTCAATGTTTGCGGGTTCTCAGCCCTGGCCCTGCTTTTGGAAGTTCTTCCTGAGTGCAAAGGACAGGTCCTGCACTACGAAACCTGGTATGAAGAGGCAACGCGATCAGCGGTCAGTTTCGCGGCAGTGATATTTTCAACGTAGGGGCGGGATCGACTTGTCCCGGCGTAGCATAGACGAAGGCGGAGGCCCGCCCTTTGATTTCGGGTTTCTCGTCGCTCCTAAGAGACCTCTCCTTGGGCCTTCGGCCTTAAGCCTTACAGCTTCTTCTTAGTCTCTTTCACAAATCTCGACCAAGACCCCATTCGTTTCCTTGGGGTGGATAAAGGCAATCCTGGCCCCTCCGGCGCCTTTTCTGGGCTCTTGATCGATGAGCCGCACCCCTTTTGCTTTGAGCTCGGCCAAGGCCTCCTCGATGTTTTCCACCCTGAAGGCGATGTGCTGAACCCCTTCGCCCCGGGCATCGATGTATTTGGCCAGCGGGCCGTCGGCTTGTGTGGACTCCAGAAGT
>JARRRH010000134.1:0-9727 GCA_037380925.1 Deltaproteobacteria bacterium
GCGCCCACCAGGGTGAAGGGAGGGAGGGGTATCTTCATGGTGCGGGCCGAAGGCCCTTGGCCGATAATAATATCCAGCTGGTAATCCTCCATGGCCGGATAAAGAATTTCTTCCACCACGTGGTTCAATCGTTGCACCTCATCAATGAAGAGGACATCCCTAGGCTGAAGGTTTGTCAGAATGGCGGCAAGATCTCCGGGCCTTTCGATGACCGGTCCTGAAGTGCTGACCACGTTTACCCCGAGTTCATGGGCGATAATGTGGGCCAAAGTGGTCTTTCCCAGTCCGGGACTTCCATGGAAAAGAACATGATCCAAGGCGTCCGAGCGCCCCTTAGCCGCTTCGATGAACACCCGAAGGTTTCTCTTCAACTCGTTCTGCCCGACATATTCGCCCAAGTTCCTGGGTCTCAGGCTGGCTTCTGCCGGAATTTCCTCTGCGGCGCGTTCTGGATCAATGATTCTGTCTTTCATAAACCCAAGCTTCCCTTAGAGCGGTGAGGCTTTCGCCAGGGATGGCCATTTCCCTCAAGGCGATATCTATAGCGGTCTGCGGATGCGGCTGCGCCTTACGCCTTCCGTTCACACCAATATTCTGAGCGCCTCCTTGATGAGGGCCTCCAAACTGGCCTCTTGCACGGCCCTTCGAGCTCTATCGACAGCCGCCCTTGCCGATTTCGCCGGATAACCCAGGTTGATGAGGGCTGAGACGGCATCCTCATGCGTTTTTCTGTCATCATCAGGGGATGCAGGGAAAGGATAGGGTTCCCGACCGCCTGTCATCTGCAGTGCCTTCTCGCGAAGTTCCAGAGCGATTCTCTCGGCTGTTTTTTTGCCCACCCCGGGGATGGACTGCATGCGAGCGGCATCGCCTCCGGCCATGGCATCCAGGAGTTCCTCGGGGCCGATGCCTGATAGAATATTGATGGCTAGCTTGGGCCCTATCCCTGAAACAGATATGAGCAACATGAAAATCTCTTTTTCGAGAGGCCTGTGAAAACCGAACAGGGTTATTGCGTCTTCCCGGACATGGGTATAGATGTGAAGCCCTACCCTTTCGCCTTCCTCGGGTAGGGCATAGAAGGTAGAAAGGGGAACAATGACCTCATAGCCGATGCCTGCATTATCAATCACCACACCATGAGGCGTCTTTTTCTGCAAATTGCCCTTTAGATGCGCGATCATAAGCTAGTGATCGTATCTTGTCCAGTTGAGGTGGCATATGGCTGTGGCCAAGGCATCCGATGCATCAAGGTCAGGCTGGATTCTCAGGTTCAAGATCACTTGAGTCATGGCACGCACTTGCTCCTTCGAGGCTCTACCGTAACCTACGACCGATTTTTTAATTTCCAAAGGGGTATATTCGAAGATTTTGACGCCGCACTGAACGGCTGCAATCAGCACGGCGCCTCTCGCATGGCCGATTTTCAAGGCGCTCTTCACGTTCTTGGCAAAGAAAACATCTTCAAGGGCCATCTCCTGAGGGCGGAATTGGGTCATGACCTCGGACACCGACCGGTAGATTTCATGAATTCTTTCGTAGAAGGGCCTTTCCGGGGTGGTTCTGATTGTGTCTGCATGGATGAAAAGCAACTCATGCCCTATTTTCTCCACCAGCCCGATTCCGGTCACTTTCGAGCCGGGATCGACACCCAGCACAAGCATCAGCCTAGGGCCTCGATGACCTCATCCGGGATATCAAAGTTGGCATACACGTGGTTGATATCGTCATTGTCCTCAAGGGCTTCCATGAGGTTGAGCATTTGCTCCGCCTTTTTGCCTTCCAGTTTGACTGTGTTTTGCGGGATCATGCTGATCTCCGCAAGATTGTAAGTGAGGGCAGCATCATCAAAGGATTTTTTCACCTTTTCAAAATCGCCCGGCTCCATAATGACTTCAAACTGGTCTTCTGTCTGCCGCACATCTTCAGCTCCGGCATCCAGGGCAATCTCAAGGAGCTGCTCTTCTGTGACCTTGTCCGCGTCAAAGACAATCAACCCCTTTTTTACAAACATCCAGGAGACGCAGCCGGGTTCCCCGATGGCGCCGCCGTGGCGGTCGAAGATATGCTTCAGATCGGCGACCGTTCTGTTTTTGTTGTCCGTCAAGCAATCGATGAGCACGGCCACGCCGCCGGGGCCATACGCTTCATAGCTTACCTCTTCAAAGGAACTCCCTTCAAGTTCTCCCGTGCCCTTCTTGATGGCCCGCTCGATGTTGTCTTTAGGCATATTCTCAGCTTTTGCCGCTTGAACGGCCTGTCTCAAGCGGGGATTCCCCATGGGGTCTCCCCCACCCATCCTCGCTGCAACGGTGATTTCCTTGATCAGCTTTGAAAACACTTTGCCTCTTTTGGCATCGGCTGCCCCCTTTTTGTGCTTTATGGAAGCCCACTTAGAATGACCTGACATGGCCTACCTCCTCGCATCGCCCTGCCAGGTTGTCGTTTCTGGAAGGCGCGACCTGATTCGTTCTGTCACCCGCGTCAGCGGTAAATTCCTCAATTGGTATTTCATGGTTGTTTAATGTCCATGTTTGGACCCAGAAGATCCAAGCCGAGCATATAAATTTCTCTGCTGGCCTTCCGAACCGCAGAGGGCCGAATGATTCGGGTTCGGCCAAAATGGGAAGATAACAAGTCCCTGAACGGTTTGGTCTCCTCGCTTTCAAATGTCTTGCAAAGGAAGTGACGCCCCTTTTTCAGTAACACCAGGGAGATCTTCAAAGCACTTCGAGCCAGTTCCAGAGAGCGGCTTGCGTCGGCGACACGGATTCCCGTGGTTTTGGGGGCAAGATCGCTTATGACTGCGTCGCAAAGGCCGATCTCCTTCTCGAGCCACCTTGCGTCCATCTTCAAGACATCCGCCCTTATAAACCTGAAGTTGGGCGCAGAAAGACGGTGAGGCTCCTTAAGGTCCACGCCCACCACTTTTCCGCGAGCGCCGATTTTCTTAAGGCTGTACTGAGACCAGGAGCCGGGATAGCAACCAAGATCAAGAAGGAGGTCTCCCCGTCGAATAATCTTGTACTTTGTGTCTATTTCCTGGAGCTTAAAAACGGACCTGGCGGCCCAGTTTTCTTTCCTGGCCCGACGGGTATAGTGATCTTCCCACTGCCCACGCTTCATGTTATGCCTGCAGCAAGTGGCATCCCATACTCGCGAAGCTTCGTTTTCCCATCCTGCGCGGGTCCGGGACGGGCAAACCGTCGGAATAAAATCGGCCCAAGCCGCAAGACTGAGTTGTTGCGTATTTTATCTGCTTTCGGCCTTAGCCCCTGAGCCTTTGTCCTTACGCCGGAATGGTCTACCACAAATCATTCCATGACGCACAGATCCTTTTAAGTTTTTCTATCGGTGATACAGGACACCCACATTTTTCTAGCATATCCCCATAGCCTTTGCAAAAGAATAATACTATGGCCAGAATCGGAAAAGTGGGTAAATTCAGGGCGTGCGGTGAAAGGGAAAGACCCGGCCGGGAACCCGATCTGAGGCAAAAGGTATGATTTTTCAAACCATTTTTTCTTGACACCCCCAGAGGATTTATCTATAGTCCAGGCGCCGAACTTGACCGCCATTGATGCATTCTTGGGAAATCCAAGCTCATCATCTGTCGCTATCCACCATTCCCGTGAGAGATAAAGACGCGGGCTCCTTTGTTTGAGCCTCTCCCATGCCGGGTAGACGACAGGGAATGTCGAAGCCTGCACGGGCTATTTTCATGAGGGACCAGGCGTTGATGGCGCCATGGCCCTTTTTATGATCACCGCCTGTACATCTCAAAAAGAAGACATGAAACTGGAACATCTCCTGTCCCAAAAAGAGGCTGATATCGTGGATCGCTGGGTGAACCTTATCTTAGAGACCTATCCCTATGATGCCCAGAGGTTTTTGAAAAAGCAGAAGGATCCATTTGCAAACCCTGTGGGAACCACTCTGAGAAAGGAGATCCAGAAACTCTACGGGATGCTTCAGGGGGAGATAGACCCACAAGAACTTACCCCGGTCCTCGACGGGATCATCAGAATCCGTGCAGTCCAGGACTTCAATCCGTCCCAGGCGGTCCTCTTTGTTTTTCTTCTTAAAAAGATTGTGAGAGAAGAACTCGAAAAGGAGACCCAAGACCACCAGCTTGTTGATGAACTGCAGCATTTCGAGTCCAAGCTGGATGAAGTCGCCCTCCTTGCTTTTGATGTCTATATGAAGTGCAAAGAGAAGCTCTATGAAATCCGTTCCCTGGAAGCCAGGAATCAGGTCTCAAAACTGCTGAAAAGGGCCGGCTTGATTTCTGTGGATCCGATCCGGAGCTCGGGCCGTAAGGAGAATGGAGACATAGAGTCCAATTCATGATGAGATGAGGTAGTTTTCTATGAACTTTATCGCCAGCATCTTGTTCTCAGGTATTGCCGTCAGCATACTTGTTCTCATTCCATGGATCGGCGTGGGGGCACTGGATCTTCGCGTCCTCTTCGGAATTGTCATCCCTTATTTAGCGGTGGCCACTTTTTTCGTAGGGATCGTAGTGCGTGTTCTTGATTGGGCGCGGTCACCGGTTCCCTTTCGCATTCCCACCACCGCGGGCCAGCAGTGGTCCTTGCCCTGGATCAAATCAAACCGCATAGACAACCCCAAAGGCACGGGCGGGGTGGTGATGAGGATGATCTTTGAGGTCCTTACTTTTCGCTCTCTTTTCAGGAACACGCGATTGGAGTTTCGGCATGGGCCGAAGATTTCCTATGAATGGGAGAAATGGCTTTGGCTGGGCGCGCTTGTTTTTCACTATTCCTTTTTGGTTATATTCCTCAGGCACTTCCGGTTTTTCATAGAACCGGTTCCCATGTTCGTGACCGTTCTTCAGAAACTCGACGGCTTTTTGCAGATGGGCATTCTGCCGCTGAGCGGCTTGGGCCTCCCAGATGTTTACATTACCGACATGCTCCTCATGCTGGCGCTTGCCTATCTTTTTCTCCGAAGACTTTACATTCCCCAGATGCGGTATCTCTCTCTTCCCGCAGACTACTTTCCTCTCTTTCTCATTATGGCCCTGGGGTTTACCGGTATTTTGATGCGTTACCTTATCCGGGTGGATGTGACTGCGGTGAAAGAGTTGGCCATTGGGCTGGTAACCTTTAGCCCTAAAGTTCCTGAGGGAATCGGGGTGATCTTCTACATCCATCTTTTTATGCTCAGCATGCTGATCGCCTATTTCCCTTTCAGCAAACTCATGCACCTTGCAGGGGTTTTTCTGAGCCCCTCCAGGAATTTGTCCAACAACAGCCGGTTTGTGCGGCACATCAATCCCTGGAATTATGCCGTCAAAGTTCATACCTACGAAGAATACGAAGAGGAGTTCCGTGATAAAATGGTCGAGGCGGGATTGCCGGTAGAGAAAATGCCGGCGGGCGCGGCTGAAGAAGAGGCTCGATCAACAGAGGAAGGAGCAAAGGAGTAGCTATGGCTGACGAAACCCCCAAACCACAAGAACTTGCTAAGATCGATCACAATCCCCCGATTTGGAGAGGGTGGATGCACGAGCCGACCCGGATTCGTAGAGGCATTGCGTGCTATGGGGCCAATCCGAAGAATTTAGAGTATGTGGATTTTCCCAATCCAAGGGATTGGTCTCCTTTTGATGAAGACTGGAAATTGCCGGAAAATTGGAAGGAGATCATTATTGAAGGGTTGAGAGAGCGTCTTGAGAAATTCCGCTCTCTGAAGATTTTTATGGACATCTGCGTGAGATGCGGAGCCTGTGCCGACAAATGCCATTTTTTCATCGGCGGCGGTGATCCCAAGAACATGCCCGTGCTCAGGGCGGAGTTACTCAGATCCATCTACCGAAAGGAGCACACCGTGGCCGGCAAGATTCTGGGGCAGTTTGCCGGCGCAAGGGAATTGACCATCGATGTGCTCAAAGAGTGGTGGTCCTACTTCTTTCAGTGTACGGAGTGCCGCCGATGCTCCTTGTTTTGCCCTTATGGAATCGACACGGCGGAGGTCACCATCATCGGCAGGGAGTTGTTGAATTTGCTAGGCCTGAACACGGACTGGATCGCGGCACCAGTGGCAAACTGTTACAGAACAGGCAACCACCTCGGCATTCAACCTCATGCGTACAAGGACATGATCGATTTCTTCGTAGACGACATCGAAGAGATCACAGGGGTGCGAATGGAGCCGACCTTTAATCGAAAGGGTGCTGAAATCCTCTTTATCACCCCATCCGGAGATGTTTTTGCAGACCCCGGGACGTATACGTGCATGGGGTATCTCATATTGTTTCACTATCTCGGGAGTCTTGGGCTCGATCTGACATGGAGCACTTTTGCCTCCGAAGGAGGCAACTTCGGATACTTCACCTCCCATGAAATGGCCAAACGGCTCAATGCCAAGATGTATGCGGAAGCCAAACGCCTCGGGGTGAAGTGGATCTTGGGCGGAGAGTGCGGACACATGTGGCGTGTGATCAACCAATACATGGACACCTTTAACGGTCCGGCCGACTTCTTGGAGGAGCCGGTCTCTCCCATCACAGGGACAAAGTTCGAGAATGCGAGAAGCACCAAGATGGTTCACATCACAGAGTTTACGGCGGATCTGATCAAACACGACAGGCTCAAGCTGGACCCCAGCCGGAACGACAACCTGAAAGTCACGTTTCATGACTCGTGCAATCCGGCGAGGGGAATGGGCCTTTTGGAAGAGCCCCGGTATATCATCAAGAACACGTGCAATCATTTCTACGAAATGCCGGAGAACACTATCAGGGAGCAGACTTTTTGTTGCGGCAGTGGGGCTGGTTTGAACGCCGGTGAAAACATGGAGCTCAGAATGCGAGGCGGCCTGCCTCGGGCCAATGCGGTCAAGCATGTCCACGAGCAACATGGGGTCAACATGCTGGCCTGCGTCTGCGCTATCGACAGGGCCGTGCTGCCCGCGCTGATGGAATACTGGGTGCCCGAGGTCAACGTGACTGGCGTCCATGAACTGGTGGGCAATGCCCTCATTCTGGAGGGAGAGAGGGAAAGAACCACCGACTTGCGTGGGGAGCCTCTGCCGGGCATGGAGGACATGGAGGAACAAGAGGATGTATGACGGCGGTAAGATCATCGTTGGACTCATCATTGGTTTAGGGCTGTTGTTGTCCCCTTTCTATTACAATGCGGGAAAGGCGATCAAACCCCCGGACCCCGAGCTTACGCCCAAGGCCAAGGAGGCCAAGGTATGTGTGGAAGGGACCCAGTATATGAGAACGTCTCACATGAGCCTCCTTGACAGGTGGCGGCAGCGGGCCGTGCGGGACGATGAGTGGTACTTTACAGGGATCGATGGCAAGGTCTACTACGAGGGCTTTCAGGCGACCTGCATGGATTGTCACTCCAATAAGTCCAAGTTCTGCGACCAATGCCACAATTATTTGGATGTGGATCCCTATTGCTGGGATTGCCATATTGAGCCTAAGGAGAGCAACTGATGGCTATGGATAGGAGAAAATTTTTAAAGATTGCCGGGCTTTCAGCCGTGATGGGTTTGGGAGGAAAGGCGGCCTTTGAACTCCTTGCTCCGGGGGAACTGGAGGCTTCCCTTAAGGACCTTCCCCTTACCGAAGGAAAGAAATGGGGCATGGTGGTGGACATGACCAAGATGGATGAGGAGATCATGGATCGATGTATTGAGGCCTGCCACCGGTACCACAATGTGCCTTACTTCGGGAACAGGAAAGTGGAGATCAAGTGGATCTGGAAAGAGACTTACGAGCATACCTTTCCGGGTCAGGAAAATGATTATGTGAGCGAGAATTACCATGAGCGGAATTTTCTTCTCCTGTGCAATCATTGCACCAATCCTCCTTGCTGCCGGGTTTGCCCTACCAAAGCCACGTGGAAAAGAGAGGACGGTGTGGTCATGATGGATCAGCATAGGTGCATCGGATGCCGATTCTGCATGGCCGCATGCCCTTACGGGGCGCGCAGCTTCAATTGGGGAGATCCCCGAAAGGCGCCCAAAGAGTTGAATCCCGACTTTCCCGCGAACTTGGAATATCCCACCCGTTCAAAAGGGGTGGTGGAAAAGTGCACCTTCTGCGCGGAAAGAATCGCCAAAGGCCAACTTCCGGCATGCGTGGAGGCTGCTAACGCCGTGAAGCCCTATGCTTTGGTGTTCGGCGATTTGGATGATCCTGCATCTGGAATAAGAAAAATCCTTCGGGAACATTTCAGCATTCGGAGAAAACCTGAACTGGGCTCCGGGCCCAACGTGTACTACATCATATGAGGGACGTATGCTTGACAAGGCGATAAAAGGAAGTCCGAAGTACTGGAGCTGGGTTATTTTCCTGTTGGCCCTGATGGGCGTGGGCTTTGGCTGCTATCTCTATCAGTGGTTCGAGGGTCTGCGCATAACGGGGATGAGCAGGGATGTGTCTTGGGGTTTCTATATTGGTCAGCTTACCTATTTCGTGGGGGTGGCCGCCTCCGGTGTGATGGTTGTCCTGCCTTATTACCTTCACGACTACAAGGCTTTCGGTCGCATTACCATCCTGGGGGAGTTCCTGGCGGTGGCATCCATCGTCATGTGCGGCCTTTTCGTGATGGTGGATCTGGGCTATCTGTCCAGGATGCTGAACATTATGATTTACCCCAATCCGACCTCCATTCTATTCTGGGACATGATTGTGCTCAACGTCTATATGCTCCTAAATCTCGTCATCGGGTGGAACGTCCTCAGTGCGGAGCGGAAGGGCGTTGCCTACCAGAAGTGGGTCAAGGTGCTGATCTATATTTCCATTCCCTGGGCCTTTAGTATCCACACCGTGACGGCGTTCCTTTACTCAGGCCTGCCCGGGCGGCATTACTGGTTGACAGCCATTATGGCAGCCCGCTTTCTATCCTCCGCTTTTTGCTCCGGACCGGCGCTCCTGATTTTATTGGCCTTTATCGTCAGGAGGGTCACAAATTTCGATCCCGGCAAGGAACAAATCCGAACCCTGGGCTCGATCGTGGCCTATGCCATGATTATCAATGTGTTCTTTTTCATGCTTGAGCTTTTCACGGCCTTTTACAGCCAGATCCCATCGCATATGGAAACCATTATCTATCTCTTTAAAGGCTTGGAAGGGCATGGAAGGTTGGTTCCCTGGATGTGGACGGCCGCCTTCTTCGCCGCGGTCGCGTTGGTGCTCCTGATCGTGCCCGCTGCCCGCCGAAGAGAGAATATCCTAGCCGTAGCCTGCGCATCGGTGATCATCTCCACCTGGATTGACAAGGGGTTCGGATTGGTGATCGGCGGTTTTATACCCAACCCCTTTAACCAGGTCTTCGAGTACTGGCCAACGGTACCGGAGGTTTTCATCTCCGTCGGAGTCTGGGCCACCGGGTTTTTCATTCTGACGGTTCTTTATAAGATCGTTGTATCCGTCAAGGAGGAAGTGGCTGTTTCGTAGGGAAAAGGGTGATATCCTTAAAAGGGCTCCCTCAAGCAGAGGGAGCTTTTTACATCAAGCCCAAAAAAGCTTGACAATCCAAATTTGACTTTGTTAAAGAATTCAGACGCTTTTTTCGGGAAGCGGGCGAACCTATAATGGTTGTAATTATAAGAGGTTAGATTTATAAAATCAAACAGGAGGATTAATCAGATGGCCTATGAAGTAACGGTTGATGCCGAGAAATGTGAAGGATGTGAAGAATGTGTGGAAGTTTGCCCTGTTGATGTTTACGAAATCCAGGAT
>JARRRH010000135.1:0-6121 GCA_037380925.1 Deltaproteobacteria bacterium
AGGAGAGCCCGCCGAAGCTTTAGCGAAGGAGGGCTGATGGCTATGGAGAGTTCCGCCATCCTTTTCAGGATGCCCCGCGGCTTGCCGCGGGGAGGCTTCACTTTCCCAGGCAAAACTGGCTGAATATTTTGTCGAGCACGTCTTCGGTGGTGGCAGCACCGATGATCTCGCCGAGGGCCTCCAGTCCGCTGTTCAGATCCATGGCCACGATCTCCGGGGGAAGCCCGTCCCTTGTATTTTGTGCGGCGCTTCTGAAAAACTCGGCTGCTTGGCTGAGCGCTTCTTTATGGCGGAGATTGGGGACCACATGAGTCACCGTCATATCCGTGCACCCTTCTAGAACCAGGCCGTGTATCGCCTTTCTAAGATTATCGATGCCCTGACCTGTCAAGGCCGATATTCTCACCGAGGGCAATTCGTCCAGGGCTTTTTTCAGGGACTCCTCATCCAATCGGGACGGCAGGTCGATTTTGTTAACGATCGCCAGTGCAGTCTTGCCCCGGGACTTGGCAATGAGGTTAAAATCGTCGGGGTTCAGAGGCCGACTTTGGTCGATAACGATGAGTGACAGATCCGCAGTAGCCAGCTTTCGCTCTGCGAGATCGATTCCGATTTTTTCCACCTTTCCCTTGACTTTCCTAAATCCCGCCGTGTCCATGAGACGAAGAGGCAGGCCTTCAATATGAACGATTGACTCGATCACGTCTCTCGTGGTTCCGGGGACAGGGGTTACAAGGGCGCGTTCTTCATTGAGGAGGCGGTTGAGGAGGCTGGATTTGCCGACGTTGACCCGTCCCGCAATGACAGTATGGATACCGTCGATCCAGACCTTTCGCTGGCCGTGGGCCGCCATGATCTTTTCAACGGGCTGGATCAGGTCCTCTTCTATCCGGCTTACCGTGACCCGTCTCGGCAGAATGCCCGGCTCCTCATCGGGAAAGTCAATGGCCGCTTCGACATGGGCAAGGACCTCGAGCGCTTTTTCCCTCAACCCTTGGATCTCGGACCTGAAGTCCCCTGAAATTTGTCGGGAGGCCAGTTGCAATCCCCGTTCAGACTGGGCATTGATGATGTCCATGATCGCTTCTGCCTGGGTGAGGTCTATGCGGCCGTTCATAAAGGCCCGGAAGGTGAACTCCCCCGGCTTCGCCAGTCTCGCGCCCTCGCTCAGAAGAAGTTGGAGGATTCTGGACAAAAGGAGATAGCCACTGTGGGAGTTCATCTCCACCACGTCTTCTCGGGTGTAGGAATGGGGGGCCTTCATGAAAGAAAGAAGGATTTCGTCCACCCGGGATCCAGTTTGCGGCTCCACGAGGTGTCCCAGGTACAAGCGGTGACTCTTGAAGGAACGTACCGGCCTTTTAGGCTGAAACACCTTCCGGGCGATTTCCAGGGCACGAGGTCCGCTCACTCGGACAATACCGATCCCTGCCCGGCCGGTAGGGGTTGCCAGGGCAGCAATGGTATCCTCATGTTTCTCCAAACTCTTTACTCTTCCTATGGGTATGCCGTCATTTATTTTTTGGGATGATGACCACTTTTTTGAGAAGCCCCTCGCCTCGGCTTTTTGTCTCCACCTGTTCATCGTCCTTCAACGCCAGATGGACGATCCTCCGATCGTGGGGATTCAAAGGATTGGTGGTGACCGGTTTTTTAATTCTTTTGGCCTTTTCTCCCATTTTCAAGGCCAGCTGCGTTAAGGAATCTCTTCGCCGTTTCCGGTAGTTCTCGGAATCCAAAACAATGTTCAGCTTCTTGTCCATCGCCTTGTTCACGATCTTGTTCACAATAAACTGGAGGGCATCCAGTGTTTTCCCTTTTCTGCCGATCAAGAGGCCTGACTGATCTCCTTCAATATGGAGATTAATCTTGCCGTCGCTCTGATCAGAGGTGACCGATGCTTGGGCAGGGATCAGGGCGAGGATATCTCTCAAGGTCTTCTCTGCCAGTCTGACGGCATCTTCCAAGTCCGGTCCTGATTTAACCGTGACTTTGATCTTGGCTTTCCTGCCGCCGACCAAGCCGAAGATACCGGCCGAACCCGGCTCGATAACGTCGATGCCTAGCTCTTCAACAGGCATGTTGAGTTCTCGAGATGCGTTTTCAATGGCCTCTTCTGTAGTTTTTCCTTCAAATTCATAGGTTTCCATGAGCGTCCTCCATGGGTTAGGCTGATTTCTTGATGATGCGATATTGTTGCCCTATGGACAGAACATTGTTGACCAGCCAATAAAGCACTAGGCCTGAAGGGAAATTGATAAACATAACGGTGAATATAATGGGCAAAAACATCATCATCTTGGCCTGGGTCGGATCGCCGGGGGTCGGCGTCATTTTTTGCTGAATGAGCATGGACAATCCCATCAGCAAGGTGAGCACCGGTATGCCATAGGGCGGAGACATAAAGGGTATTTTGAATGGAAAGCTAAACAGACGGTCAGGAGCAGAAAGGTCGTTGATCCAGAACAGGAAGGGGGCATGACGCAATTCAATGGAGCTGCCCAGAATCCGGAACAGGGCGAAGAAGACCGGGATCTGGATGATCATAGGCAGACACCCCCCCATGGGGTTAATTTTGTATGTTTTGTAAAGGTTCATGAGCTCCTTGTTCATCTGCTCTTTGTTGTTTTTGTACTTCTCCCGGATTTTAGTCATCAGAGGCTGGAGCTTCTGCATTTCTTTCATGGATTTGTAACTCTTGTGTGTGAGGGGCCAAAACAGGATTTTGATCAGAACCGTGAGGATAATGATCGATACTCCGTAATTGTGAACATACTGGTTGAAAAAACGGAGCGCATAGAGCAGAGGTTTAGCAATGATATCGGTCCACCCGAAGTCAATGGCCAGATCCAGCTTTTTATCCGCTTGCTTAAGGATGGTTAAGTCCCTGGGTCCCAAGTAGAGCGTAAATCGGGAGTTCAGTTGGCCCTGTTCCGGCAAAGCGACTGAGGGCGCCAGATAGGTGGCGGTCAGAATCCCGGAGGGCAATGCACGGCCCAAAAAGCTCGCTTCCGATTGTGAGTCTTCGGGAACGACGGCCGTGAGGAAGTAGTCCTCTTCGTAAGCAATCCATCCAATCTGACCGGCAAACCGCTTTTCCTCTTTTTTCATATCCTTGGGCTTAACTTGCTCCAGTTCGTCGTTCAGCAGAAACGCCAGCCCGACAAAGGAATAATAGCTCTTTTTCTTTTGGGGCGGCAGATTGGCTATGGTTGCTCGAAGATTGCCCTGGATGCTCTTTCCTGTTTGATTGGAAACACTCACCAGCTCGTGGATAGGATACTTGTCCGGATCAAAACGATAGGTCTTCTGGATGGACAGACCCTCCGGCGTAACGGCCCGGAACGTGAGGTCCTGTGGCGAGTTGCTGGAATCAAGAACTAAGGCCTCCTCGCTCGGCTGATAGAAGATGTGGTCGGGGTTTTCGGTTGCAGGCGCTTGAAAGCTAATCTCAAGAAGGCTTTTCCTGTCTTGCGTGTTCGCCAGTTCAACCAAAGGGGATTGAGGATCGGCGGTCTCACGGTAATTCTTGAGCTTGTAGCTCTTGATCGAAGCCCCCGCAGTGGAAAAGACCGCCTTGTAGAGGGGTGTTTCAACGAGGATTTCCCTTTCCTTTTTAAGCACAGGCTCATGCACAGGCGCCGCGGGCGGAAGTTGCTGCTCTTGCGGAGCAACCAGGGGTTGGGATTGTGGGGACGGCTTTGCAGCGTACTCAGGTGCCAAGGCCTCTTTCTTTTGGGGTTCCTCTTTTTTAGGCGCGAAGAGGAATGACCACATGATGAGAATCAAAAAAGAGAGAACAAATGCGATTATGGTCCGTTTTTCCATAGATAAAACCTAATTTCTGCACGGAAGATAGATCGGTTGCTATCCCTTCGCATAATGCTGACAGGGAGCCTATTTGAGGGGATCGTATCCTCCAGGATGAAAGGGGTGGCATTTGCAAATCCTAATCAATGATATAATGCCTCCCTTGAAAATGCCATATTTTTCAAAAGCAAGGCGGGCATAGGTAGAGCACGTGGGATAAAAGCGGCAGGAAGGGAACATAAAAGGTGAAATCAAGCTTTGATATATAGCGATAAGGCCTATAGGTATATACCTAAGATAATACATGGCGATTCTTAACCGAGAAAAATTCACCCAGTTCCTGTTTGATTTTCCAGAAGTCCAGATGATCCGCACCTTTCTTAGCTATGATGACAATGTCATAGCCTTGGGGTAAATGGGCTTTGTGGACTCTGTAAAACTCTCTGATGAGCCGTTTGATTCTGTTTCTCTTGACGGCATTCCCTGTCCGTTTACTTACAGTGATTCCCAGTCTTGTTATGCCCAGCCGGTTGCCCAAACAAAGGATTGTGAAGTGGGCTGTATGATCCTTTTTGCCCAATCGATTTACATTGACAAAGTCCTTTCGATTCAATAACCTCTCATTCTTTGGAAAAGTGAATGAACACATTCAGTCACCGCAATCGTTTTACTCGGTTGAGGGAGTCATTATACGGTCAGGCGTTTTCTTCCTCTGGCCCGTCTTCGTTTTAAGACCTTGATACCCCCTTTCGAACGCATTCTCGCCCGAAATCCGTGATTACGTGCCCTTTTGACATTGCTTGGCTGGAAAGTTCTTTTCATAAGGCATCAACCCAATCCTGTGCTGGAATTAAAATCAAACCTCTATTACACGAAATTTTCAGATTTTGTCAAGCGCTGAAATCTATCTTGTTGACTTTACCCGGGATAATTCAGGATAATTGATTGAGACGCGATACGGTTTTGAAAGGAGATACCCATCATGCTCTTGGATCCTATTCTGGGTCTGTTCTCGAATGATCTGGCCATTGACTTGGGTACAGCAAACACACTAGTTTACGTAAAAGGAAGGGGGATCGTTCTGAGCGAGCCGTCTGTTGTGGCTGTAAGAAAGGATGCCAAAGGCGGCAGCAAGGTTCTGGCGGTGGGCAAAGAAGCTAAAATGATGCTCGGACGCACGCCGGGAAACATTGTCGCCATCCGTCCCATGAAAGATGGTGTCATCGCGGATTTTGAAATTACGGAGGCCATGCTCCGGCATTTTATTCGAAAGGTGCACAACCGCAGAAGCCTCGTTCGGCCCCGGATCATCATCTGTGTGCCTTCGGGAATCACCCAGGTGGAAAAGAGGGCGGTTCGGGAATCCGCAGAATCGGCAGGCGCCAGAGAGGTCTATCTCATTGAGGAGCCAATGGCTGCCGCTATCGGGGCTGGCCTACCCATTACGGAGCCCAAAGCGAATATGGTGGTGGACATCGGTGGGGGGACGACCGAAGTTGCCGTCATTTCTTTGGCAGGCATTGTCTACAGCAAGTCCGTACGAGTTGCAGGGGACAGAATGGACGAAGCCATATTGCAGCACATCAAGCGCAAATACAATCTTCTCATAGGCCTGTCCACTTCCGAAATCATCAAGACCACCATCGGGAACGCCTATCCCACAGACCAGGTGGAAACCATCGAGGTGAAAGGAAGGGATTTGGTTACCGGCATCCCGAAAATCTTGACGATCGATTCTGATGAGATCAGAAAGTCCATCTCGGAACAAGTAGAAACAATTATAGAAACCGTGCGCATCGCGTTGGAGCAAACCCCGCCCGAGCTGGCGGCGGATATCGTCGACACGGGAATCGTTTTAACAGGGGGTGGGTCGCTTCTTAAGAATCTGGATATTCTGCTGCAAGAGGAAACCAAACTTCCCATTACCATCACGGAGGATCCCCTATCCGCCGTTGTGCTTGGTTCCGGAAAGGCGCTGGATAATCTCCATATCCTGAGAGAGGTGGCCATCAAATAACCCGCTCACCGAGGAAATTTTAGGGTCATTGCTGAATTTTAAACGGATAAGAACATTTTGGGTATGGGTGGTTTTCATTTTTATCGCGCTCCTCTTGATCTCCTCTAGTTTGGGCGAGCGTCGCTCGTGGAATCCTGCTGAGCAGATTGTCATTGAAGTCACGGCACCCATTCAAAAGTTCATCAAACAAACCGTAGATGCCATTGAAGGGGTCTGGCTGAGGTATTTTGCCTTGGTCCGTCTTCGGGATGAAAACGTGCGACTTGAGCAGGAGATCAAGACCCTTCGAATGGA
>JARRRH010000136.1:0-6104 GCA_037380925.1 Deltaproteobacteria bacterium
CCTATATACCGCTCATTGGGCTTTTCATAATGCTTGCCTGGGGATTTGGTGATCTCTTGACAGGGCAGCGATTGTGGAAATTTGTTTCCTATGCCTTGTTCGCAGCAGTGTTCATGGGTTTTTTCATCATGGCCTGGGTCCAGGCTCGATACTGGCAAAACACCATATCCCTCTTTGACCATGCCCTCAGTGTCGCGAAAGGTAATCACTTGGCTCATTACAACCTCGGAGCTGCATTGCACGAACAAGGGAAAACTGAACAGGCTATTTCTCACTTTCTCAAAGCCATCGACATTATGCCCGATAATGCCCAGTTCCAGGTCGGTTATGGAACCGCCCTTCTTGCTAAGGGGAATGTAGAAGAGGCTATTGTCCAATTTTCAGGGGCCTTAAGAAAGGTGCCTGAATACGCTGAAGCTCACATCAACATGGGAGCTGCCTTGTTGAAGAAAGGCAAAACAGATGAGGCTCTTTCCCACTATCGGAAGGCGCTTAGAAGCAAACCGCTTCCTGAAGCCCACCACGGTCTCGGCCTAATCCTCGCCGGCCAGGGGAAATTTAATGAGGCCTTATACCACTACCGGCAAGCACTGAGCCTTAAGCCTGATTATGCCCAGGTTCATAATGACCTTGGAGTCCTGTTCACCTATCAGGGACGAACCAAGGAAGCTGTTTCACATTTCAAGGAGGCTCTCAGGATCAATCCCGATTATGAGAATCCAAGGAGAAATCTTGACCTGATCCTCCGACAGTCCCCATAACGGAGCCCGATTCCCCGGTCACACCTCTCTCTTTTTCATAACAGAATCGCGTGCTCCCCCCAGCACATTGGGTCACAGCCATTAAGCACGAAACATACCGATGATCCAAAGACCGTAGAAGACCGCAGCCATGCCCAGCCATGGAGCCCCTCTACTCAATCGTCCTTTCTCCTCTTTCTTCGCTCCGAAAGCGCGAAATATAAAGACAATGATTGAGCCCACCCATCCCAAGAAGCTTAGAACGACCACAACACTCCACCCCGGATTCGGACCCGGTACCTCCTGGCTTTTTTCCCCAACAGGAACTCCCATCTCCGCTTCACTTTGGAGCCCTTTCTGAACCTTTTCGAGCTCTTCAAGTTCATGAATTTTCTTATCACACATCCGGATCCAATTCTTTCCGGGAGTGTAAAAGCTTCGCGCGCTGTAAAACCCCCCTCTTATAGCCCGAACAGCAATCAAGGCCAACTTGACATCTCCATCCTGCTGGCTGCGCCGGCCAATTTCCCAAAGCTTGTTTGCCGATTTTTCCACATAGGGATTGTAGGGGGTATACCAGTGGATGGAACGATCAAAAAAAGTGATGGCCTGAACGAACTGACCTTTTTCAAAATGCCCTTCTCCTTGCTCATAAGCCCTCATCGATCCGTAGAAAGCACGAACCCAGACCATGGCGAGAAAAACGACCACCACCAGCACAACACCCCGCAGTATTCTCAAAGTCTTATCGCCAGTCGCATTTTTAGTAGGAGTCACAGATGCCAATCCTTGGTTTCAACTATTCACTTTTATCTCAAGAAAGTAGATAAAACCCAATATTGCACGCCACATTATATAAACCTATTGTAACAATATCAATATTTTATTAGTCTATAAGACCCTTAGAAACACTTCTCTTAATGGGCAAAATCAACAGAATGCAATTCGATAAACCGACCAAAGAAAGGAGCACCCCAATCCGAACAGACCATGAGACAAAAGACAGATGGACCTCATGGTCTCCCGCCTCGACAGGAATCGCTCGGAAAATATAGTTTCCACAAAGGACTTCTACCTCTTTTCCATTCACAGCGGCCTGCCATCCAGGATAATACACTTCACTGAGAACGAGGTATCCATCTCTCTCTGTGGAGACTCGAATCACAATTTCCTCATTTGTGTACCTCAAAATTTTACATGAAGTTGCGCCGGGTTTGCCTTGATGAGCAATCCGGTCTTCGGAGAACCGCTCTCCTTCCAATACCACGACTTCTCTTGGGTCAAACTTCTCAGAGTTCATGAAGGCCAGGACTTCTGTTGATGGAACCGTCACCTTATTCGGTACGACTTGGGCATAAGGCATGTCACTTTCCATAGCTTCAACCTGCCCATCCATAACCACTTGACGAATATTGAGCAGTGCCAAGAGCCTGGCTTTTACGTCATGAATCCGATGAAGATTGACCACGTGATCATCCATTGGAAGACCCTGGCTCAAAAGAACAAACTCAACATACCGCCTCAACATCAGGGGATCGTAACCCAAGACGGATGGGAATTCCCACTTTAAGCCGTCGTTCGCCTGAAAAAGGTGACTATTCGTTACCACTCTTCCGCTGACAGGACTCTTTGAGAGACAAGCGACAATGTCTTGTTTAGTCTTCGGCGCTTGGAACTCATAAGTCGTGATGAACTGGGAGCTGAAAGAATAGATATCTACAAGCAAAACCACGCAGGCAAGGAAAGCGAAAAGTCGTCTTCCGATTTTTACGTATGCTCCAAACCCGATCAAAAGTAGGGACAATGAAAACAGAAACACGCTCCCGTTGATCGTGGAGCTGATTCTTTCATACATCGCGGCAATGTCCACATGAGTCACTGGGCTCTCAGCGAAGTGCTTAATCAGTAGGGAAAAGAAGGGGTAGGAGTAAATGTGGAGACCCGTCATGAAAACGGCTAAAACAACCCCTGCTCCAAACAAGAACAGGTAAAATGCCTTGTTGAGCTTGTAGCTTCCTTTGACGATCTGGTCCAATCCTAAACCGCTTAACACCGCGATTGCAAAAACATACAAATAAATGACCTGAGCCGGTATGCGAAAACTACTGAAACCCGGCAACCGGTAGATAACCGGGTAAAGAGGATTGTATTTGCCAAAAGCCAGGAATACCGCCAATAGAAAAAGAACCACAAAAAAACGGCGAAGCACTTGAACTTCGCTCCTCTTTACTTTGATAAACGCCAGGAAAAGAGGGAGAATGCCCACATACCCACATGTCTCCCAAAAGTGCCACGGTTCCTTGCTGCGCCAGTAAGTTGAGTCCACTGCATTTCCAAAAATGTCAGGCATCAGAAAAGCGAGAAGTTCTTTCGGATGCAGGGAATCATAAGTAGCCATGGCATAGTTTACCCCTCCAGCCCGTGTCGACATCCTAGTGAACTCTAGAGTTGGAAGGAGTTGAACACCGGCAACTGCAAAAGCGATGACCAACACCATCGCCATGCCCGAAAAGAGCGCAAGTCTTCGAGGAGTAGGCCCCATCCTTATAGTGGGAAAACCGTATAGGAGCATAAACAACACAGAAGCTAGAATCGTGTAAAAAGCAAGCTGCGGGAACCCACCCAAGATTTGGATTCCCAGTACAAGGCCTCCGGCCGCAATGTCCCTCACTAGGTACCCATTCATGAAGCGCCGAAGGAAATGGAATACCAGGGGAATCCAAATGTAGGTTTGCACGAACGAAAGATGTCCCGCGAAAAGATGGGCCATGAAATAGCCGTTAAATCCAAAGATAAGGGCTGACAAAAAGCCTGCGGCCCGGGACATGGAAACGCCGCGCATGAAAACATACATGAATGCGCTTCCCAACACGCAGTGAAATGCTGTCGAAAAGCCATAGGCCTTCTCAGGAGATAAAAGATAGTAGAGAATCCCAAAAGGATAGAACATAGACGCTTGGATGTTTGCGATAAAGGGAGTACCGGACAGAAGGTATGGGTTCCAAAAGGGAAGACCGTGCGATGTGAGCACAGCATCACGGACAAACTTCTTTATCGGGTAAAAATACTGGACAAAGTCACTGCCGTAAAGCTGCTTTCCCCTTATGACAATTTCCGAGAAAAAAAGCACGCACAGAAGAAAGAGAAGTAATACCGGAACCAGATCAGCGGTTTTCTGCGTACGGGTATTCATGGATTGCTACATCCTCTTTTCTCTTCCTCATCTTTACTTGCGATCACCAGAAGCGAGACTCCAAACGGAAAGTCTACAAAATTTAGAAAATAAATCTCCAGCTTGAAAACAGCGCTTAGTACCCTGTTTAGAGCTTCGGGGAGAGTGAAAAACAAGTCCGATTTTGCTTTCTCGTTCCCTGCACAAAGTGCCTTGAGCTTTCTCACAATGGCGATCGGTAAGGACAGCACCGTATTGTAATAACTGGCTTTGATCACCTTTGCGCTCACCCCCTCCATTCGATTGACGAGCTGTCCGCGTAGGTAGCGTCGCCTGTGGTGAAGAGCCACGTCATGGGGGCTCCAGAAAAAGTGGAATGCCGGCACTGTAATAAAGACATAGCCCCCCGGTTCGCATACCCGGAACAGCTCCATCAGAAGATCCCCATCTCTGTCCACGTGCTCCAGCACATCGAGACATGTGACAAGAGAAAACGAATTGTCTCTGAAAGGAAGCGGCTCGTTCACATCGCAACACACAAGCCTTTCCAAGTTCCTTTTTCTGAGGAACTTGATGGCTTCGCGAGAAATCTCTGCGCCCCAACTCACCCCAAAGCCTTGGAGAGTTTTCAGGATGATACCTGTTCCGGATCCCACATCCAGGATCCTCCGATTTTCCAACCCGTCAAACCCCAGTCTTTTCAGGTTGTTTTCCACGAGAAACCGTTTGCCCGAGAACCACCAGTAAGACTGCTCTAAATCATACATGATTTTATATTCATGCTCTTCCATTACCTCCCCACCTCTGTCATTCCCGAGCCCTTTTGTTGCACAACTGAATTCGTCAGAGGCGATACAAGCACCTCACTGTCGTTGCAGGTTCGAAAAAACCGCCTTACCCTAAAGCCGAACCAAACTATGGCAAGAAGATTCGCTCCCGCCAATGACAGGACCCACCAGCGTGCAAATGGGGACCGCTGTGCAATCCCCACCGGCCACCAGAAAGGAATAGTACGGTTGCCTCGAACCCAGATGGGCGGCTTGAGCTCAAAAGCGCCGATCGTCCTCCATGGGACATCCGACCATAGGTCATATTCGAAAACCATGTGCTTCATGAGCCACCAGTTTCCCACAATGTGTGAAAACACTGGGCTGAAATTAATAAGGGCGTTTTTACTGTATGAATCCGCGTACGTATCTTCTTTTAACTCTGATGAAAGAAGCCTGGCCACAACATACTTTCGGGTATTTATAAAAGCAAAAGGGTGTATGGCCACGCCAAGGATCTGAATGGCAAAAGAAAAAGCAATCACAAGGTATGCCATCTTTTTCGCGAAATGAGACTTCAAGGCCCATTGTTCGAAGTACGATCCGCACGGAAGGATCACATAGGGGACGATTACGAGGAGAAACCGAGGCCCCCAGGCCCAATCACCAGCCCACAGGCACCACATAGCATGCGGTATCGTATACATTATCACAATACTCAGAAAGAGGAAAGCCTCTCCCTTGTTCCTTTCGAAAAACCTCCTGAGAGAAAAACAGCTCAAGAGGACTAGAGGGGTGTAAAGAAAAAAACTTTTTCCTGGACTGAGAAGCAATCCCCACAGGCCGACATACAGGGGAGTGCAAAAACCTAAAGCACCCCATCCAGCATTGTACCCGAATTGCCAAATCTCACCATAACGGATCACATTGTGCCATGCCTGAATTCCTGCGAAAGCGAGAAAGACCGGGGCGAAACACAGAAGGAGGTCACGGACCGTGCTCCTTGTTCTGCCCACAACGAGCAAATAGACAACGAGCAGGGGCGTGATGATCACAGACATGATCTTCGTTATGAGGGCAAACCCCATGCAGGCTCCAGCGGCCGCAAGTCGCGCCTTGGATGGCCTCACCACATAACTTGTCACCCCGTACACTCCCCCTAAAATCGCCACATTCAGAGTTGTTTCCGACATGAGAGACTTGGAATACGGCCATACCATGGTCGCGAGACCGTAAAGTAGGCTCAAAATAATTGAAATCCGTTTCGAGTACCGGAGGCGTAAGGCAAACAGATAAATCAAAACACACCCGATGGCTGTAACAACCGAGGGGCAAAGGATCAGGGTCATGAATTCTGTAACGGCATAAGCACGCCTTTGATGGAAACTGTCAGGTGCCGGCGTTTGCCGGACAGTATGATGGGCC
>JARRRH010000137.1:0-9517 GCA_037380925.1 Deltaproteobacteria bacterium
CTCTGAAAAAAATGCACAGCGCAGGAGGAGCAAGCCACCCGGACCTTGTCAAAGAGACCATAGAAAGGTTGGGCATGACGTTTTACAATGGATATGGCGCGACAGAGGGTATGACAACCATCACGCGATCAAGGGATGAACTGGCCGTCATCTGCAGCACTGTGGGAAGGCCCACCTGTCCTTATGACACGTACAAGGTCATTGATCCAGAGGGGAAGGAACTTCCCCCTAACACCCAGGGTGAGCTGGTTCTCAAAGGGCCGGGTGTATTTACGGGCTATTACCAAAATCCGGAGGAGAACCAAAAAGCATTTACTGATGACGGGTTCTTCAGGACCGGAGACGTGGCCAGGATCGATGAAAAGGGCTACATCACAATCACCGGCCGGCTCAAAGAAATGATCAACCGGGGCGGCGAGAGCATCAGTGCCACGGAAATTGAGCGGCTCATCAACCGTCACCCGGATGTGGCGGCGGTGGCTGTCATCCCTATGCCTGATCCGGTGATGGGCGAAAGGGTCTGTGCCTATATTCAGACCAAAACCGGGGCTCGGCTGACCTTTGACGAGGTCATTTCCTTTTTGAGAAACCAGAAGGCCTCGGTGCTTCAGCTTCCGGAGCGGATTGAATTTATCGACGCCATGCCTTACACAGGGGCACAAAAAACCGATAAAAGATCACTTCAGGAGGATATTGCGAAAANNNGAAGGCTTAACTCCTCAAACGACCGACAAGGGTTGATTTGCAGTGCCAGGGCTAATTTTCAGGTGCTCGTCAGTCTTCTGCCTTTTAACCCAAGGGATCCTGGTGAAATCCCCGGCGCTCCCAATGCCATCCACAATTCTTCCTTTGATCTTAATAGCTAGCCCCTCTCTTTTTCGGGGCTTTTTTTAGTTTCGGATCGCCCCAGCGATTGAACAGACGGTGCTCAATGCCCAAATAGTCGAAGATTTTCCCAATGGTCTGGTGGATGATATCCTCGATGGTTTGGGGGTTGTGGTAGAAGGAAGGAATGGGGGGCAGAATATGGGCTCCCATTTCCGCAGCCGCGGTCATGAGCCTGAGGTGTCCTATGTGAAGGGGTGTCTCTCTTACCACCAGGACAAGCTTCCGTTTTTCCTTCAAGGTGACGTCTGCAGCCCGCACAAGTAAATTGTCATTATAAGAATTGGCGATGCCTGAAAGGGTTTTGATCGTGCAGGGAACCACCATCATGGCTTCCATCAAATAGGACCCGCTCGCAATAGCTGCCCCAACCTCCTTGTTGTCATAGCAGCAGAACGCCATCTTTTCCACATCCCTGACCTTATACGCCGTCTCGATCTGAATGTTCCGTTTCCCCGCATCGCTTATAACAAGATGGGTCTCATATTCCTTTTCCTGGAGCAACCGAAGCAGGGTGATGCCGTAAATCACCCCGCTGGAACCTGAAATTCCTAATCGGTTGGCGCTTGAATCACCGATTTGCCCTTCATTAGTCCTCCTTCATCATTTTGTCAAGGGCTTCCACAATGGCTTGGGCGAAAGCAGGTGAATTCTCCCCGCATGCCTCAAGGAATCGAATTGACCGACGGACGACGCTCGTGCTATTGAAGTAAGGTATTTTATTGGACATAGCATGAGAGACTACTGGATAGATCCGGAATTTCGTTTGAGCAAGGTCAGGCCGGAGCTCAGAAGGATTTTTTAACTGGCTTTGCCCTTTCTCAGCACCAGATTCAATGAGATCCACACCTTTATCGTCTATCAATATGCTCTTCTCTTGTTGCAGGAAGAACCTGCTCTTCCCGAAGTGGTGATCCCTGCCTCTATCTTGCATGACGTGGGGTGGTCTGTTGTTCCTGAAGAAGAACAGCTCAAGGCTTTTGGACCGGTTATTACAAACCACAAAATGAGGAGAAAACATGAGGTGGAGGGAGCGGTTATCGCCCGCAAAATTCTAAATGAGTTGGCCTATGACCCCGGGTTGATACCCAGAATGGCCGAGATAATTGAAGACCACGACACCTACCCGGATGCCAAATCACTGGACGATGCTGTCACAAAAGATGCGGACAAGCTTTTCAGGGTTTCTCATGCCGGTTTCCGCATTGACAACGAACGATTTGGCGCAGACCCACTCGCCCGCATTGAGAATCTGATCAGAGAAATTGATAATTGGTTCCTAACAAAAACGGGAAAAGAGATGGCCAGGCACGAAGCCCACATGAGGAAAAAGGAAATCAGGGAAATCCAAGTCCCCGCCCTGTAGCTCCATTAGAGTCCCAGATAGGCTCTCCTGATGTGGTCGTTTCGCAAAAGTTCGTCGCTTTTGCCCTCCAAAACTATGCGACCGTTTTCCAAAACATATGCTCGATGCGCCAACTCCAAGGCGTGCCGGATGTTTTGCTCAACAACCAAGATGGCAATTCCTTGCTCGTTAAGGAATTTGATGTGCTTAAACAGTTCTTGCACCAATAATGGGGCCAAGCCGTAAGATGGTTCATCGAACATGCAGAGTTTCGGTTTAGACATGAGGCTTCGCCCCATTCCCAGCATCTGCCGTTCGCCGCCACTGAGGGTCCTTGCCAACTGCCTTGCTCTTTGCCTCAGCGCAGGGAACAGTTGATGGACCTCTCCAATCGTTTTTTCCTTTCCCTTCCACATTTCCGGCATGTAGGCACCCATCTCCAGGTTTTCCTGAACCGACATGTCCGGGAAAGGTCGTCCACCCTCAGGGACGAGAGAGATAAGGAGACATGGGAGAGAACTTCGATCTTCCCGTAGAACACATCTATGTTCCTAACTCTCAGCATGAGCCTCTAGACCAAGATACACCTCGATAACCTTCTTGTCTGTTGCAATTTCATCGGGTGTCCCCTCGGCGATTTTGGTACCGAAATGGAGTACAATGATACGGTCGGAGATCCCCATGATTGCTTTCATGACGTGTTCGATCATAAAAACGGTGATGCCCTTATTGCGTATCTCTTTGACCAGAGCAACGGCCCTATCGACTTCGCTCGGGTTTAACCCTGCCATGACCTCGTCGAGGAGAAGCAAGTCCGCCTTGGTTGCCATAGCCCTCGCGATCTCCAGCCGTTTTTGATTTGCAAGGGATAACTCTTTGGCCGGGACGCCATCCATTCCCGACAGTCCGACAAATTCAAGGAGTTCCGAAGATTCTTTCTCGGCTATGGATCTAGCTCTGGTCATCTTACCGAACATGGACCCGAAAAGGACGTTTTCAAGGACCGTCATGTTGCCGAAAAGTTTCACCAGTTGGAAGGTCCTCGCTATCCCCCTTTTACAAATTTCATGTGGCTTTAAGCCGGTGATGTTTTCGCCCTTGAATCCGATCGACCCTGATGTGGGAGCAAGTGAGCCCGATATGAGATTAAAAAGCGTGGTCTTGCCGGCGCCGTTCGGTCCTATCAACCCAACGATCTCTCCTTGATCCACGTGAAAGTCAACGTGTGCCGCTGCTACCAAACCCCCGAAGTGCTTTACCACGCTTTTTCCTTCAAGAATCAACATACTATTTCACAAGGCTCCTTTTGTGCCAGTTCTTCATTGCGCCTTGTAATTCCATAAGGCCGCCGGGCAGGAATAAAATAACAAAGACTAATATGACGCCGTATGAGAGCATGTAATAATAAGGAAATTTGGTGAGTAGTATGTCAGCCAGAACGGTGAGCGCGGTCGCCCCGATGATCTGACCAACGATTTGTCCTATCCCACCAAAGATGGCCATCAGAACCGGCATAAAAGAGAAGAGAGGGTTGAATGCAATGGAGGGATCAATGTATGTCCATCGCGTGGCCATAACAGCTCCGGCTGTACCCATGAAAAACGTGCTGAGGGCAAAGGCGATGATTTTGACGGCATTTACATTGACCCCCATGTGGTCGGCAGCGTCCTCAGATTCACCAATACCTCGCAAGGCAAAACCCAATCTAGTTCGGCCTATCAGGTGAGCTACAAACACCGTCAGCATAACAGTAATCAACATGGCGTAATAGACTGTCTTCGGATCCACCGCCACAACCCATCTTCCCACGGTTCCTGTCATGTTGACCTCCCACCAATGGACAGAGTGTCTGATGAGTTCGCTGAGGCCAAAGGTAAATATGGTAAAATACATGCCCCTTAATCTCAGGCTGGAGAGGCCCACGAGAAGAGCAATCAAAAAACTCAGAAGGCCGCCCGTGAAAACAACTACAGGAAAAGGGAGTACATTTCCGAGCATTGCTGAAACATAAATGCCGATGCCGAAAAAGGCGGCGGACGCAAGGGATATATAATGCGTTTGACCGGAAAAAACAGCCCAACCGACAGTGAGAACAATGTACATAAAAACGTTGCTAAGAGATATGAGGGTATAGAGTGAGGCGTAAAGAGGAGCAGTCGCTAAAAGTATCAGCATGACGATGGGTACTAAGAATCGGACAGATCTGCCGGAAAAAAGACCTTCTAGAGACGCCATTCTCTATTTCCCCATAATGCCCGTGGGCTTGATCAGCAACAGCAAAAGGAAGATGGCATAATACGCAATGAGAGACAAGCCTGGATGTAGGTAAGTCACCAGATTTCCAATGATACCTAGTATGAACCCACCTATCAGGCTGCCCAGGATATTCCCCAGCCCCCCGAGGACAACGGCTATGATGGCGATTATGGTATAGGGAAGGCCCATGAACGGCGTAAGCTCGAACATAGTGCTCACGAGCGAGCCCGCCAAAGCAGCCAAAAGGGCTCCAAGAGCGAAACATAGACCAAGCATCCTGTTAATATTCACGCCAACAAGCTGCGCGGTTTTCACGTCTTGGGCTGCTGCCCTGATACCTTTGCCGAACCGGGAATGGACCAGGAAGAAATAAAAGCCCAAGCCTATGCCAACGGCAAAGAGGAGGGCTATGAGCCGATTCGCCCCGTATATTGCTCCAAGCAGGTTCACCTGCTTCTCGAAGTAGGTATATCCTTTTATGTCAGGACCCCAGAATAGCAAGGCGATGTTTTGAATGATAAACAGAAACCCAAAGGAGGCCAAAAGTGAGGTTCCTTCAAAGGCTGCGATCGATTGGGAGGATCGCCTCAAGCGTTGAAAAAAGATATTGTGAACCAGAAAGGCGATGGCGAATATGACAGGCCCCGTGATGACAAGGGAAATGAGGGGATTGATATCGAACAACGTGTACAAGGAGTAAGTTGCAAGAGCACCGAGCATAATGAACTCACCGTGAGAAACATTTAGGACTCTTGCGACACCGTATTGGAGGCTGAGGCCCACGGCGATGAGTGCATACAGCCCGCCCAGGATCAGTCCTCCAACGGTGATGTCTACAAAGAGGGTTAGACTCATCTTTAACCTTCCCGCTCTCTCACCAGGGTAATGCGAAAGGTGTGCAGGCTACCGGGACCTGACAGAGGTTTTTCCCGGGTAGCCTGCCGAATTGTCTTTGTCTGTCTTGGCTCACTCATCTGCAAGCGAGTCCGCTGACAAGCGATAGGGATTTATTTCCACTTGGGTTTAGGAAATACGGGTTCAGCAGTACGTTTCTCCTTGGCGGCCACCACTTCGAATTCCCCGTTCTGCCATTGGCCGATTTCACCAGGAGATTGGACATTAAATCCGCCCTCGAAGCTCACAGGCCCTATCACAGTAGGAAAGGTCTTCGTGGCTATTTCATCTCTAATTTTCTCTCGGTCGAGGCTGCCTACCTGTTCAATGGCTTGTTGCAGGATCTGAAGGGATGCATAGGCAAAAGCGCTTCCCCATCGATCAGGCTCCTTGTCCCATCTCTTGACATGCCTGTCAAAATACTCTTTCGCGCCAGGATAAGGAAGTTTAGGGTTCCAGGCCCCTGCACCCATAATGCCTTCCACTGTTTCGACGCCGAACTTATCTCTGTAAACAGGGAAAGCGACACCGACGCCCAGGTAGAATACCTTGGGATTCAGGTCAATCACTTTGGCCTGCTCTGTGATAAGAAAGGTGTCAGGAGGGTAGGACATACCGAGCAGGGCATCAACGTCCGCCGCCTTGATCGTCTTCAGTAAGGGAGATAAATCTGTGGCTCCGAGCGGATAGCTTCTGAGTAAGGCAACGTCGATTCCAGCCAACCCAAGGTCTGGGGCGACCTTTCCCGTCCATTCGATCCCGTAAGCGTCTGCGACGTAGATGAGAGCAACCTTTTTGATTCCCAGCTCTGCGAGGAGGTCGGCAAGAGCTTTTCCCTGTTCACGAGGCATGTTCAAAATTCCAAAGAAATAGGGTATCGTATGCGCTACTTCCCTGAGTTTTTCAGAAGAAATCGTGGGTCCGATCAACGGAAAACCGTATTTGTTGGCTACCGGCGCTATGGCGAAGTGCATAGCGGTGCCCCATGGCGGTAAAAGAAGATCAACCTTGTCCTGCAAAACCAGTTTCTCAACGAGCTTAACAGCTGTGCCTATGTCACTCTTGTCATCATAGATGATAAGCTCTACGGGCAGGCGCTTGTTATACTCCTTGACAAATATACCACCCTCTGCATTCACCTCTTCAACCCACATTTTATAGTTGGGAATCTGGGTCATTGCTGCGCCAGGAGCGTAGGGACCGGAAAGAGAGATTGCAGAACCAATAAGAATTTTGTCTTTTGAATGGGCAGGGAGAGAAAAGGTTATGAAAAGGGCGGATAGCATGACGCAAACTGCCAATTTAAAGTGTTTTTGGATAGGTATCATTTTCCACCTCCTTTTTTGGCTTATCGGCTGCCGTAATTTTTCCTGAAGCCTTCAAGAGATGAGTCGGCTCCGGACTCTGTGCAGCCAGTGGGGTTTGTTGAACTCTTGGACGCGTGATTTTTCAATTCCCACAAAATCAACGGCTCTCCAAAATTTGGCCCTCGGAGAGGGATGCCAAGAGATGCCCGTGTCAACACCAGTTCCGCCGGCACTACGGTCAGTGCATCACCTCCTTTCCGGGCGAAAAGATTATTGGCGCTCAAAAATGTTGTTTTGATGGGTCGGCTATTCTCCTTCGTATAGCTTCCTGATGAGCTTGGCTTTCATCTCAAAGCGGGGAAGGGTCCCTTCCGGAACCAGTTCAACATCAGCCCGGAACACCAATTTGTCTCTGAGAGCCGTCTCCAGTTCCTTTTTTAGGGTGGAGAGGTCTTTTTCCCCGGGGGCGTATTCCGCCTGGATCTTGAGGGGCGGGGTTACTTTGGGTCCGGGTTCGTGGAGGAGGACGAGCATGTCGCCTGTGGTTCGCGGTCTGAAGGCAGTGACGACATCCTTGATGGCCGACGGAAAGACGTTCACGCCCAGCACAATCAGCATGTCGTCGGTGCGGCCGATACATCGGATGCGAAAGCTGGTGCGGCCGCACTCGCACGGACCGGTGAACACAGTGATCCGGTCCCGCGTTCTGAACCGGACCACCGGGCAACACTCCCTATCGATCAAGGTGTAGACCAGTTCCCCTTCTGCTCCGTCTTTCATCTCGATCACGTCGCCGGAATCGGGATCGATGAGCTCGCACACGATATATTCCTGGGCGCAGAAATGCATGCCCTGCTGCGCTGGGCATTCTCCGAAGATGATCGGGGCCGCATCCGAGTTGCCCATACCTTCGCTGACGATAGCCTGATAGTCCTCTTGAAGTCTCTTTTTTACCGACGGGACTCCTCCTCCAGGCTCGGCACCAACCACAAATTTCCTGAAGCCGAGTTCCGAAGGTTCCATGTTGTGTTTTTTCCTGACGAAATCGGCTAGGTATTGGGCGTAGGAGGGCGTGCAGTGAATCACATTCGCACCCAGTCTTTTGGCTGTCACCACGATACGGTCCGAGGCCCCTGTTCCGATGGGAACAAAGGCGGCCCCAATATGCTCAATAGCATCCTTTACCGGCAGCCCGCCAACAAAAAAGGTGAGACCGACGGCGTGGATTACGACATCTGTGGGTCTCACTCCTTTGGCAAACAAGGAACGGGCAGTAATGTTCGTCCAGACCTGGCAGTCATGCTTCGTAATTCCAACGAAGGTAGGAACTCCAGTTGTCCCGGAGGACGAATGGATGCGGATAATATCATCCATGGGAGCGACACAATGATGTCCCAATGGAGGATGTTCTCCCTGACTCTCTCTGAGTTCGTCTTTTTCAGTGAAGGGCAACTTATATAAATCATCCAGCCCTTTGATTTTCCCTGCGTCAATACCGTTTTCTTCGAACTTCTTCTGGTAAAATGGAGAATTTTTCCACACATAGTCGAATTGGTTCAAGAACTTTTCTTCCTGAATCTGCCGCAACTTATCGGGTTTCATGGTTTCCATTTTCTCGTTCAGAAATTCTTTTTTCATGCTTTCTGCTCCTTCATGAATGCGTCCAAACTATTAACAAGGGCGTGGGCTGTTTGGATCTCTTCAAGATTGCTGTCCACTTCCTCGATCTCAATCTCCCGTTTGAGGTTTTTCTTAAGTTCTTCAATAAACAGGCGGTCCTCTTCAGGGTCATAGAGGGGGCCTCCTGGCTGGTCCAATGAGGACCATCCCCGAAGAGGGACGACCAATTTCACAGGTCCCTTGGCCTTGTTGAGTTTCTCTGCGTAGAGTTTAGCTCCTGTGAGAAGCTCGTCCCTCGGAAATCGGGCCATGGCTCTCATCTCATCAACGCATCGAGTCTTTGCAAGTCGGCCGCCCTGTTTCCCTTGAATTTGGCCTCTATGAGCCCCGCAGCACGATTTCCACGACCCCGTCGAAAAAGCCCTGGGAAATAAGCCGGTCTAAAGCGCGATCACTGACACCTTGGGCATGGAACGGGTAGACGTGATATCCTTTTTCCGCAAGAAGGTCCTCCACGTACTTGGCGCACTGGTCTGAAAAACCAACCTCAGTGACTGCGATGGAGGGGTAAGGGAGTCTCAGCCCCTTGTATTCATATCCTTCTTCGACCATTCCTGCAATAGCACCTGCAACCTGGGCAATGGCATTTTTGACCAGGTCATTCATGCCGGCAATTTCCATGATCAACTGCATCACAATCAGGTCTGTGGCACCGAACCATGTGCTCACGTAAACCGGCATGGCCGCGGGCGTGGCAATGACTTTCGGTATGCCGAAGGGCAATCGGGACATGACCTGAGACCCAATCAAAGCTATGGTTGCCCCTCCTAAGGCGACGATGCCGTTGATGCTGTTTTGAGAGAGAAGGTCAAGAGCTTTTTGCTGGGCGCCTAGGCTCATCGCACTTGTCACCGCAAACCTGTCTTTGGAGCCTACAAGTTCCGCGATGTTTTTACCTGCCAGCCTTGCGATCTCTTCAGGCGTGATTTCCGCCTGAAAACCGGGATCGCCACCCATACTGATATCCATGAGTATGGTCTGATGTCCCCGTGCCGCAATTTTATCCTTGAGAAATTGTAATTGCTCGCTCTTCGTGTTCGTGGTTCCAAGGATAACAATATTTTTGCCCATGTGCACTCCTTATCCGAGTTTCCGGTGGGGGGAGTACCATTCCTGTCCAAAAACGGTCCGCCATGTTGCAGGGGCAGGT
>JARRRH010000138.1:0-6085 GCA_037380925.1 Deltaproteobacteria bacterium
ACCCGTTCTTCCACCACGGGAACCGCCAGTTTCTGCGTCCTTCTCAAATCGTAAAAATCGACATCTGGGTTGTACTTCTTGATGAGCCACAGCGGCAGGTTGAACGTCTCGTTGCAGAGCGTCCAGACATTGTCCCCATTCTTGACTTCATAGATCTGAACAGCCACAATCTGGTAAGCCCTGAGAAAGTCCTCTTGAATTTCTTGGTGGTACTGAAATCGAGCCTCTTCAAACTGTTCTTTTGAGACCTTGTCCAGGGGAATCTTGACTTTCTGGTTCAATCGCAAAGGTCTTCCGTATGAAAAGCCGTTCAACCGCCTGATCTTCTGGGTCGGGATGGTGAGCCATTCGGCATAATGCCCCAGGGTTTCTTCGACCTCCACCCGAATGATTCCCATCTGCCTGCCCCGTTCGATGACCACATGCTCTACTTCGAGGTTTCCCGCCACGACGCCCGGGTTTATGGACAATTCAGAGGCAGGTATCGTGGCTTGGAACAGGGTGGAGCCTCCCTCAAGCACCTCCGCCTGGGCCAACTGAGTGGCGTCTTTGTAAGGGCTTTCAGAGGCGACCAGAAGGAGGGGTTCCGCTTGAGCGGGCTTTTCTCCCGGCACGGGCAAGCGCAGGTTCTGGTCCACGTAGATGGTGCCCCTGGAATCCAGGTTGTTGGCAGAAACCAGGTCGGAGATCTTGAGTCCGTGCACCATGGCAATCTCACTGAGGGTGTCGCCGTTCTTGACGCGATAAAAGCGGCTGGGTTTCTGACGACGCTGGTAAACGCTCTGAAGGCTTTCGAGAGAAGAAGCCTGAATACGATCTGCGGGCAACCGGAGAGCGTACCCTTCAGGCACATATTTCTGTTCTTTGAGTACAGGTGGCCGCAAAGCCGGGTTCAAGGCGTGAATGGTTTCAATGTCCACGTCAAAATGGTGTGACAGATCACTGATCGAGGCGTACCCCGCTATAACCACTTCCAAGGTCTCCAGCGGCTTGTCCAGGCCGAGTGCACCAAAATACCGCTCGTGGTTGTTTGCTATGTGTCGAGCGGCCAAAAACTCGGCATAGAAGTTTCTTGATGCGAACTTGAAGCGTCGGCTTCTGTAGCTCTTGAAAATGGCTTCATAGCTTCCTTTGACCCGCTTTGCCCGGAGCATCCCGGCTACCCCGTGATTGTAAGCGGTAATGGCCAGGGGCCAGCTTCCCAGTTTGTCGTAATTTCTTTTCAGCAACCTTGCCGCTGCTTCTGCGGATCTTATGGGATCCCTCCTTTCGTCGAGTGCATAGTCCACATTCATAAACTGCTTTGCAGTTGAGCGGGTGAATTGCCAAATGCCTGCAGCTCCGAACTTACTATAAGCTTTCAGGTTGAACGAGGATTCTACGTGGGGTAGGTAGGACAGATCCTCCGGCAGGCCGTGGCTGCGAAAGATCCCTTTAATCTTGTCAATGTAGGCCCCGGACCGAGCGAGTCCCTCCTGGAAGCGATCTTTTTGGCCGATTTGGCACCTGATGTGGTGCATCGCCGATCTGAAGGTGCCCGGAGCCGCATTCGGGCCGAAGAGATCGGCCACGCGGGTCGCCTCCGGGTCCTGAACGGCCGCATTCCGGGCCACTTTTTCCAAAATCTTTTTGTACTTTTCCTTCGCGGCCTTGATGCGTTTTCTGTTCAGGGCCCTTGCCCCGTGCCTGTCAGGGGAGCAGAGGTCAAGCACGGCGTATACGATATTCAAGTCCCTGCTGTCATGGAGGATTCCTTTTGTGGTTGGGTACTTGGTGTAGATATCGACCCAGAAATGAAAATTGGGCTCCACGCAGGGATAAAGGGGAAAGGAACCTGAGGCTGTGGAGGGCTTCCCGCCGACAAGAGCGATCGCCAGGGAGAGCAGGATGAGAAGGTTGGATACAAGGGGCCCTTTTTTCATGGCACGCGTTTTCCGGAGGCCGGATTGGCCTGAGATTGTTCCTAATTCACGTCTAAACATAAAGGAAAATAAATAGCAAGATTTGTACCGGTGTGCTAGCATGGGCATATAGCCATAGAATCCGAGGCGTTAGATCAAAGGGGATTCATTTGGTTCTTGGAAAAGGGCGCAAAAAATGTCACAAAGGAAGAAAAATCGTCACCTGCGAACAAAACGTACCATTTCGAAAGGAGGTTTGCGTCATGGTGGAAGATGTGGGTTCGTGCCCATTGACGCGGGGTCAAAAAATACTCGTGGCGCTCGATGGCTCCCTGCACAGCGACAAGGCTCTGGAGCAAGCCATAAGTATGGCAAAAGTGTGTAACAGTAAACTCTTTGCCGTTACCGTCATAGACCTCTACCCTGAGGTTCTGGAGGTCGCACCTGCGCTTCAGGAGAGGATGTCCAAGGAAGCTAGGGAGATTCTCAACAAAGCCAAGGAGAGGGCGCAACAGGAAAATATTCCTTGTGAAACCATTGTTCATATCGGTGGACAACCCCACGAATACATAGTCCGGGAAGCCAAGAAGCGAGAGGCGGACCTCATTGTGATGGGCACGCACGGAAGGACAGGCCTCAAAAAACTGATTATCGGCAGCGTGGCCGAAAGGGTCCTTGCCCATGCGCCATGTGCTGTCCTGGTGACGCCGGCGTAGCGGGCAAGGAAAGAGATCATCCGAGTTAAAGTTGCCCATACCTTATGCCTATTTTGAAAAAGGAGATCATTATGCAACGGATGAAGATCGTTTTACTGGTTACGACCTTAGCCTGCCTGATTATTTTTCTTGCCGGCTCTTGTGCTACAAAACGAATCCGGGTGGGAGAAGAAGTGGGCCCTCCGGGTCAGAGAACGGCCGCGGAGGTCAGAAAAGGCGAAGAACCCGAGGGGGCGCGATTGAGCTCCGAGGAAGGTGAAGGGCGCGCTCTGGCAGAGGGGCAGGGGGAACGCAAAGAAGACATGCGACAAAGGGAAAGGGAGCAAATGCTCCAGAGTGAGGCCCTCGCATTTGAATCCGAGCCCATATATTTCGATTTTGACGAGTCCGTTCTAAAGCCTCAGGCCCGAGCGATTCTGGAGAAAAAGGCGAGCTGGTTACGCGCAAATCCCGAGTACAGTCTCCGCATAGAAGGACACTGCGACGAAAGAGGCACTTCAGAATACAACGTGGCCTTGGGTGAGAAGAGGGCTGTTGCCGCGGCCGAATACCTCAGGCAGTTGGGCCTTTCCGCTGAAAGAATGTCCACCATTAGTTACGGCGAAGAAAGGCCCGCAGACCCCCGGCATGCTGAAGAGGCCTGGGCAAAGAACAGACGGGATGAATTCAGATTGATCCAGCAATAAAGAGCACGAATTCTCCATAGGCCGCGACGGCAGGTGAGGCAGGGAGATCACTTTGACATGAAGGAGCCTTACTGGAAAGTCAAATCGCTGCGCGAGATGACCCGTGAAGAATGGGAATCTCTGTGTGACGGTTGCGGTATTTGTTGCCTGGAGAAAGTGATCGATGAAGAAACGGATGACGTCCGGCTCACGACGATTGCCTGTGAGTTCCTAGAGATCGAAACCTGCCGCTGCAGCATCTACGGGCTTCGAACTGTTGCGAATCCCACGTGCATCCAACTCACACCGAAAAACATTCAACAGCTAGGCTGGTTGCCGAGGACATGTGCCTATCGATCGGTTGCTGAAGGTAGGGGCTTGCCCTCCTGGCATCCTCTTGTATCTGGAGACCCCGAGGCGGTGCACAAGGCCGGCATTTCGGTTCGGAACAAGGTGATCTCCGGATTGCACGTCCGGCCCGAGGACCTGGAACGCTTTTTCTAGCTGGAAGAGGGAGCGGTGAATGAGCCGGTCCTTGCCGGGGAACTCCAGGCTTTCAAGGCAGAGCCGAGGGAATAGAGTCCACTGGAGGAGGCCAGGACTACAAGGTGCTCAAAAGCATCGCAGAAACGAAGAAGCTTTTCATCGTGGAGGGCGTTGCCGAAGGGAAGGTGAACGTAGTGGTGTCGGAATATCTCCTTTCTTTGCCGGGTCCCAAGCAGAGAGAGGTTCTCACCGAGCATCTGGAGAGGCTGACAATGGACTTGAGCCGGTATGGACACACTGAAGCCACGGACGCGTGTTCTCAGAAGAACAAGATAAACAAGACCCAGTTGCAGCTCATGATACAGGTTATCGAGGGCCTTTTGGAGCAGATCTGAAAGCGGGATTTTGGGGATTGAGGAACTTAGGGATTGAGGGATTGAGGGATTTAGGGACTGCCGATTGACGAATGACGATTGACCCATGATTATTGAAGTGACCTTCTCAGATATTGTTTTTATATTTGTCGGATTTGCAGTCGGGGTGATTGTTGCGCTCCTGTTTCTGGCGCGTTTCCGTGGTGCCTCTTTCGTGCCTTCAGAGTCTGAACATGCTGAGCTGAGGGAACCCAGGACCCTGACCCTGAAGGGGCTGGAAAGCGTGGCATCCATCGAATTCAACCGAGACCGTGGCGGCAGAGCCACAAGTGTTACCATAAAGCTTGAAGGGGCAGGCCCTCGGTCGTACAAGGAGGGGCGCGCCCCAGAGGCCGCGAGATTCCCGGAACCTCCCACAAACGTCCGGATTGAATCCCTCGATCATGTCGTGCCGCGCAGCCCGTCCAGAGGTGGGCCCCGGCGTCTGGAATCGCTCCAAGGGAAAAGGGAATCGGTGAGGGCCGTGAAGATGCTTCTCGCTATACAAACGGACCGCAGACTGGTGGAAAAGGAATTCAGCAACCTCCATGACTTAAAGTGGTTCATGGATAATTTTTTCTCATCCATATCGGACCGAAGGCTCCGAGGGACCGTTGCGGAGTATGCGGGTCCTGAGAGGCGAATACCGGTACACTAGGAAAGAACCAAGAACCCGGGTTTCGTGTCTCCGCCTGTTAACCCTCCATACGCAAGTCGCCTCTTTCACGCTTTTGAGTATAAAGCAAACTAAAAAATTTAAACTTCCCTTAAATAGGATCAAACGCATCAATGTTGACAAATAAGTATAGAATTAGTATAAATAACATTTAATTGACCCCAGTGAATTGACATTAGCGATCGACAACCCTGTTCCAAGAACACTGTGAAGAAGATCAGCTGTACCACCTTGGCGAGAATGGGTCGCCACGGATTGCCCATCATGGCTTGGGTGCTCCTCGTAGCAGCCTGTGCAGGCAAGACCGTGGTCGAGCCCCAGTTACCTCCGCGGGCGGAGAGGCCAAAAAAAGAACTGGCGCCCATGGGCTATTCCATACAAGTGGGGGCCTTCCTGAAGGTGGAAAACGCTGTTCGGCTCACGGAGTCACTGGAGAAGCAGGGTCTGAGCGCCTATTACTTTCACCACGAAACAGGATACTACAAGGTCCGTTTCGGCGACTTCTCTTCGCAGGAGAAGGCCGGATTAAAGGCACGGAGTCTTTCGGCAGCCGGGGTAGTGGATGATGGGTACTACATCGTCAGTCCTGAGGATTATGCTGCGGCCAAGGCCAGGGTTTACGGCGCTGCCCATCTCAGAAAGGAGATTGTTCAAACCGCGGAAAGCTTCATCGGTATCCCGTACCGTTGGGGCGGGGATTCGCCGGACAATGGCTTCGATTGTAGCGGCCTGGCCATGGCGGTTTATCAGTACAACGGTTTGAATCTGCCGCGTTCCTCCAGGGAACAGTACAAGGCCGGCGCACCGGTGGAGCGCCATGAACTGGCCAGGGGGGATCTCGTTTTCTTTGCAACCTCCGGCATGAGGAGGGTGTCTCATGTGGGTGTTTATACAGGGAATGGCTGTTTCGTTCACGCGCCGGGCAAGGGTAAGACGATCCGGGTCAATTCCCTCTCCGACAGATATTACGCAACGCGGTATGTGGGAGCGCGGACCTACCTGGAGTAGACGGCGAAAGTCTGACAGAAACGGTGTCCTGTTGAGCAACGGACAAGGTCCCAGAGCAGGACAATGGGTCCTCTGACTCCCCGGAAGCTTGGGGCTGTCCATTTTGCTGACGAAGACCCGTGGCCACTGGTCTCGAAATAGAGGTTCGGGGATCCATTCCATGGCAAAATCAAAGAAGAAAAAGAATAAACGCTTGTCTTCGTAAAGCGTTTATTCTTTT
>JARRRH010000139.1:0-1066 GCA_037380925.1 Deltaproteobacteria bacterium
CCGGCAAGGCTCTGGGAAGAAGCAGATAGAGCATCTCGCGATGTGAGGACAGCGCGAAAATATCCTCTGAACGGGCCTTGATGCCGCGATCTATTCTCTCTTTACGTTTTTTCAAAGGGATCTAGATCCTCTCTTCCAGTTCCTTTTGCCGCCCAAAAAGGCCTGAAGGCTTAATCACAAGCACAGTTGCAATGGCGATGAGACTCACCAGCATCATCCAGTGGGGTTCCAGATAATTCGCGGTGAACGTCTGGGCAAAGCCAATCACAACACTCGCCACCAAAATGCCCACCGTGCTCCCGAGGCCCCCCACGATACAGACAGCCAGGGCATTGATCAATACCTCGTATCCGCCTTCAACCGCAATGGTGCCCAGAGGCAAGATGACGATGGCCGCTACCGCAGCCAGAGCAGATCCGAATGCCATGCTTAGCGCTCCAATGAAGTCCGAATCAATGCCGAAAGTGAGCGCTGTTCTTTCATCTTGGGCAATGGCCCGAAAAGCCAGCCCAATTTTTGTATGGTGTGTAAAAACATAGATGAATAAGGTGAGCCCTACAGCAATGATTGCGATGATCAGCCTCTGATAATCGATATAAACAGGGCCGATTCCGAGACTTCCATCAAAAAAGACCGGCAGTGTGTAGCGGAATCCCACAAAATCAAAATACCGGAACAGCTCCATGACAGCCAGCCCAAGGCCGAAGGTCGCCATTACCTCGGAAAGAGCAAGGCCCTTTACTCGAAGGATGATCAGATAGTACATCAAAATCCCCAGAAAAACCGTACAGAGCACGGAGAGGAAAACGGCGATCAGGTATGGGAAGCCAAGGGAGTTCAGGCAAATCCAGGTTAAGAAACCCGCAAAAATGTACACGGCACCATAAGCGAAGTTAGCCACCCCGCTGATGCCAAAGGTCAAGTTAAATCCCATGGCGAGGAGGGCCAAAATGGAACTGTTAATGAACCCGTAGACCAGCGTACCGACCAGCATACGTCGTCCTTCAAGGGATTGAATTACATCTGTTGGTTGCCCTCCGAAGAGGCAAGGGATTCGGCCGGAAAG
>JARRRH010000139.1:1101-7181 GCA_037380925.1 Deltaproteobacteria bacterium
AAGTGACTTAAACCATGTGGACCACCTTGAAACAACAGCCTAGGGGGGATCTTTCCCTCATTAAAGCCTCCCGATCCCCTCTAGACTGTCTTCAGGATCTATTTTGCAGCTTCCAGCCCTTCTGGGAGCATGATCTTTCCTTCCGCCACAGATTCGGGATACACAATAATCCGTTCGCCGGGGCTACGCCATTGAGCCATGCACCCCATGGCAGTCTCATTGGGATCTTCACCATACACGACCTGATGATCCTTCCCAAACCGGATACGACCCATAGCCCCTCTTCGATCCGTTTTTTCCAGCTCCGCAACGACCGCATCTCCGTCAAGGGTTCCGGCCCTCTCGATGGCCTCTTTCAGGAGATAAACCATCTCATAAGCAGGGGCAGGCGAGTGCCCGGCCTCAATGGGCTTCCCGTATCGATTTTTATAGTCTTCATAGAATCTCACAGACTCGGGGACCTTCGGACAGGGAATATTCCCGATTTCAAAGATGCAATTCATAGCACCGTCAATTTTCTCGTCAAATGATTTCCATGCCCCTGGACCTGCCAGTGGGGAAATAAACCCTGCCACGAGCGCTGGCACCCTCATGGATTTCCACTGCTTGACGAGGATCCCGCTTTGGGGCATGTCGAATATCGGCAAAATCACCTGAGCTTTCCCGGCTCCGGCCTTCATGAGACCAGCTGAAAAATCAGAGGCCCCGGTGGGATATGCCTGGCGTCCCACAACCTCCCAGCCCGCCTTGTCGAAAACGAGCTTGACCATAAGATCGCCGGTTGCTCTGGCCCAGGCCACGTCCTGGTTCATGATGAAAACCCTGTTAAAGCCGAACTGCTTGTTGAGGTAGCCCATGGTGCCACCTAGATACTTGATCAAATAAACGGCATTCAGGCAAACCCGGAAGGTGTACTTGTATTTGTCATAGTCGGTCATTACTTTCTTTTGCATCTCCGGCGACATAGCGGTTCCCAAAAGCATCGGCACCTTGTACTGGGACACGACATCCATGCAGGCAATCGCCGCTTCGGACCTGAAAGATCCGAAAACGATGAAGTCCGCCTTGTCTTCCAGAATCACTTTCTTATGAGCTCTGATGACTTCAGCCACCGGCACACCGGGTTCTGCGCCCCTAGCGTCTATGGCCACTACTTTGAATGGACGCTTTACACCGCCCACGTTTACCCCTCCGGCTTGATTGACCTCATCAACGCCCAAGTTCACACAGAAGAGCCCTTCTTTGCCCTCGAGAAAGCCCAACGACGTGGGAACACCGAGGACGATCGGCTCAGATGCAAAGACCTGTTGGTGGCTCGGGATGGCCCATACAAAAGCCAGCAACAAGAAAAGACCAATTACCCCTACTCTCTTTCTCATACCTGTCCTCCTTTTCTTGGGCTTCTCTTAATTCTCATGGAGAGTCACCCGGTTAGAAATTGAAAGCACCTTAAGCCTAATTCCCCGAATTCACAATCAGTCGACCAAGAGCTTACGCCATCATAGGTATCTTGAAAGGCAGGCACCCGCGGTGCAACGTTCCTCATATCAGAGAATCGTGATGAAAAGAGATCAACAGAGCAAGATAAAACCAGGGTCTATTGAAGTCGGCGTGGAGATCCTTGAGTTCTCTAAACTCTCGCAAGGTCTGATACACATCCCAACGAGTTGGCGGTTCATCCCCCCAAAAATAAACTTTTCGCCTATCACGTATCAGGCTTCTATCAGAATCCATCGGCAAATTCAACAAAAAAGGCGGCCCAAAGCATGGGCTGGTCTGTGTCTTCACCATGTGCGTGTTACTTCATGTGAAGGGTGTTGCGGACTGCCTTTCGACGCTGCTCTTGGTGAGCCGCTTTCCTGGCTTTTTTAGTATCTTCAAGATAGAGCTTAAAGATGGGTACCATCTCCGCGGTGGGCTGGGAAAACATGGCAAACAAGGAGGGGCGACTTGAGGGGGGACTAGGGTGTTTCGCTGATCTTCTTTCTCAAGCGCTTCTTGGAGGCTTCGAGGTCTGTGAAGAACTTGGCCACAAGCTTATCACTGTCCTCTTGGGAAATTCCTTTCCTGAGAGTTTCGGCCGCCATGGAAACGGCATTATCAACAAGTTCATCGGAGATCTTCTTTTTGGCCCGGGATAATCTGTAATTCGCGTACGCTTTTGCATTTTCGATCATCTCTTGAGCCATGGTCCTTCCGCTTTCAACAATCCTTTCCCTTTCCGCTTGGCCGATTTCAGTGATCCGTGCCTTGATCTCCTCCAGGTGCTCCTCGATTTCCTGGAGCTTTCTGTTCTCCGCCTCCATTGAAGTCTTGGCTGTCTGGACTTCCCTATTGATTGTGTTCAGATTCTCCTCTACTTTTTGTTTTACGCTCCGCAAATAGCCCATTAAAGGCTTTTTGGCATACTTCACGAACAAGAAGGCCAGGATCCCGAAATTGACCCACAGCATGATGTTGTTCCAAATCCTTCGCCCTGAGCTAATTCCCGTATCCGCCAAGGCCTCTTGGGAACCGATCAAGATATAAAGCATCACACCGGCAAGTACGTAAAAAGCGGCTTCGTATCGGAGGTTTTTCAGTTTCAACCCGCAACCCTCCTTCCGATCAATCGCTCGACGATCTCCTCAGCCAAAACCATGGCCTCACCCGGCAAGGTCGGCCGGGCTCTCTCAATTTCCGTCTCAATCTTGGTTTCCGATTCTTTTCTGATAGAAGCTACTTCCTTTTGCGACTCGTCGATCAGCGCTTCCAATTGGGCAACCCCTGCCTTCTTCAATTCGAGGCTCTCGCTGGAGGCTTTTTTCCTCGCCGCGTTCTCCCGGGAAAGGTATTCCCGCTTCAAGCGTTCAGCTTCGCTCCCAAGATCCTTTATTTCGGTTTTTGACTTCTCAATGTAACCGGTTCTCTCGTCCACGAGCTTCAGGATGGGTTTGAACATGAGACGATTCAAAATCAGAACAAGAATCAAAAGATGCACCACCTGAAGCAGCAATGTCGCGTTAATACTTATCATGGCTCAGTACCGAGTGATCCTTTGCCTAAACAACAAAGAGAAGGAGTAATGCCACAACCAACGAGTAAATTCCCGTTGATTCCGACACAGCCTGCCCCACAAGCATTGTTCTCGTCAGAAGTCCCGCCTCTTCGGGCTTTCTCCCGATCGCTTCGCAAGCCTTGCCTGCTGCAAAGCCTTCGCCCACTCCAGGGCCGATAGCCCCGAAACCCATAGCCAGGCCTGCACCTATGAATGCCGCTGCTTTAATGAGATCCACACCTTCGATTGCCATTTTTCTTCCTCCTCACACTGTTATGTTATGGTTAAGTGAGCTGTTAACATAGCCCAAAATCTTAGAATTTACCTCCCTGACTCGCGTTGATGTAAAGTCCTTAGCAAGCCGGGATGGCTGTTCCCGCGTTTGAGGCCCAAGGCGTAAGACATGAGGCTTACGGCAAATCGAACATGCAACCGGAACTTCCTTACGCCCTCAGCCTTAAGCCGTTTGCTGATATCGCCTTGAGGGGAATGGTCATTCCCGGCGAAGCTTCCAGGTTCTATACCACAAATATAAGAACCAAACTCACGACCATGGAGTAAATGGCCGTGGATTGAGAGACGGCTTGACCCACAAGCATGGTTCGCGTGAGCACCCCGGCAGCTTCCACCTTTCGAGCAATCCAAGCCACCGCACCCTGGGCGGCCAGGCCATTTCCGATTCCCGGTCCAACACCCCCAAAACCCATGCTGATTCCTGCCGCAAGAAGAGCCATGGGCGCTGCAAGAGTTGTGGCTTCGGGATAGCTCTTGAACATGAGAATGAAGCTTACCAGCAGACCGAAGATCGAAGGGGTCTGTGAGACAGCCTGCCCCACCAGCATGGCCGTGGTGAGTTGGCCGGTCGTCTCGGGGTTCCTGGAAATACCTTGACAGCATGCCCCGGCTGCCATACCGCCGCCCAGTCCCGAACCTATGGCCGCCATCCCCGTGCTGATACCCGCTCCGAGCATTGCGGCCCATGTCGGGGAAACGGGGCCTTTGCTGAAATCCAGGAACAAGAGCATCAGGGCGATGACCATGGAGAATATGGCCGGTGTCTGACAAACCGCTGACCCGATAAGCATATTGGTGGTCAACCGGCCCGTTACTGCCGGCTGTCTCGAGATTCCGAGACAGGCTTCTCCTGCCGGGTACCCGGACCCAATGCCCGAACCGATCGCCCCGGCTCCCATGCACACTCCTGCGGCAACAAATGCGGCTGCATTGACTATGCTGGCCGTTGACAGACCAAGAAACAACAAGAGAATGGCAATGACCAGAGCGAAAATGCCTGCTGACTCGGCCACAGCTTGGCCTACAAGCATGTTTTTTACAATTTCACCGGATTTCTTCGGATCTTGTGAAATACCCTGATTGGCAAGACCGGCTGTGTACCCCTCGCCCAACGCGGCTCCGATGGCCCCCAGTCCCATGCAAATCCCTGCACCCACATAGGATGCCAGCTTTACAGCGGTCGGGATATCTAAAGTCATGTCTATTTAACCTGAACAGAAATGTAGACCACAGTCAACATAGTGAAAACGAAAGCCTGGATGCTTCCCACAAAAAGACCGAAAAAGCAAGTCAGAAGCGGTGGCAGCAACAGCCCGTACACCAAATGGGACACAATGAGGATAATTATGGACCCTCCCAAGATGTTCCCATAAAGACGAAAAGAAATGGAGACCACCTTGGCCAACTCGCCAATGGCGTTCAAAGGGGCCATGAAGAAGATAGGCTGAAAGTATTCGCTCAAGTAACCCTTAATTCCTTTGGTTTTGATCCCTGCGTGGTGCGCGATGAAGAACCCCATGATTCCGAAACCAAGGGGTGTGTTCAGATCCTTGGTCGGTTCGGAGAGCTTGGGAATAATGCCTAACCAGTTGCTGAGCAGGAGAAACATGAACAGTCCACAAATAAGGGGGAAATACTTCTTGGCCATCTTCTCGTCCAGGGCATCTTTCGTCAGGTTGTAAAAGGCAGTTACCAGAAATTCCGCGACCACCTGAAATGGGTTCGGCAGAAAGTGCAGTTTTCTCGTGGCCAGGAAACCGAAGAGGATCAGCCCTGCCATCACGATCCAGGTCATGACATTGGTCTCCAGGTTGAAAACGAGATTGATTCCGGCTATGTGGATGACGAACTGAGGTATTTTAGTAAGATCTTCCATGGGTTACCTTCAGCAGAGGGGGGACGACCTTCATCTCCGAGCCAAAAAGGGCTTGATCACGATGTAATCAGCCAGCGTCACGATCTGCACGGCAAAAATCCCGACAACCGCCGCAACAAAATCGAAAGAGACCGATTTAATGGCAACAACCAGAGGAATTGCCAAAACCATGTACCTGAACAGCAAGGATCCTAATCCTATGAAACTCGCCGTTCGACGGGTCTGACCTAGGGTCATGGGGATGGACTTTCCGAGGAGATAGAAGTTCAAGATACTAAAGCACGTCCCCAGGACCAGCCCTTTGGCCACGGCCTTCTCATCAAACAAGAACAATACAGCACCAAAAATAAGGGCGACTAACATGGCCCACGATGAAATTTGCTTCTGGACCTGTGTTACCCCCTGGGGTTGCGGAGCCATTTTATTCCTTATTCTTCCTGTTGTCCTTAGTGGCTTCCATAATCTGTCGGTAAGCTGTGTAGCCGCCCCCTGCGATTCCCAGAAGCAGAAAAACAACAATGAAAACACCCTTTGTGCCCAGCCACTTATCGAGGTAATACCCGATGGCGAAACACAAAAGGATGGAGCCGGCCATCGTAAGGCCCAGCTGGGTCACCAGGGCAATGTTTTCAAGCCATGCTTTGTCAGTTTTGAAATCGAATAGTTTCAAAGGAACATTTATTCCAGCTTAAACCGAATCGTTTTTTATAGTTCAACGTCCTGTGTCTGTCAAGAGGAAAAAAATCGGCCGAATCCTACCTCTGATAACGTCCCATCAACTGTCCCTTCGCCAAAATATGGCCTTTCATCGCCCTGAGCAAATCCTCTTTGCTGATTCCCGGTTCCAAATCGAGCAGGGTATCCAGGGCATAC
>JARRRH010000140.1:0-6069 GCA_037380925.1 Deltaproteobacteria bacterium
AGAGGGTTTCAGTCTCAGGGATAAGACCTTTTTCAAACATGCGCTCGGAACGTCTGTTGATTCGATCATACAAATCTTGCCGATTCATTTGCAAACAAATTCTCAGAGCTTCAAAGGGTCTGTCCCGAAAGCGATGTTTGCCGGCAAGAACTGAAAATGGGGTTTGTGTGAGTTCGATGATTTCCAGGGCTCGCAAGATCCTCACCTTGTCATGGGGATGGATGTTTTGTGCTGCATCAGGGTCCAGCGTTCTCAGCCTTCTATACAGGAAGTCAATACCCTGCTCATCACCCTGCCGGTTGAGCCTCTCTCTAAGGACTGGATCAGACCCCGGGCAGTATAGAAGCCCACCCAGCAGCGTTTTGATGTAAAGTCCGGTTCCGCCCACCACGAAGGGCACATGCCCCCGGGCTGAAATCTCCTCGATCACGGGAAGGGCCAGAGACCGGTAGATCGCTGCGTTAAAGGCGTCATCCGGATCGATTATGTCCAGAAGATAATGCGGGACACCGCGTCTTTCCTCAACAGGCATTTTTGCCGTGCCGATATCCATGCCGCGGTAAACTTGCATGGAGTCGGCATTGACGATTTCTCCTTCCATGCGCAAGGCCAATTCAACAGCCAGCGTGCTTTTTCCCGTGGCGGTAGGACCTGTTATGACAACAATCTTACGTTTTTTTCCCATCTACCAAAAACAAAGGAATACCGGAGTACTGGGACATTGGAATACTGGGCATTCGTTTTCTGAATCCGCGCTATCTGCGCGAATCTGCGTCCCATGAGTCCCTCAATCCCTGAATTCCTAAATTCCTGAATCCTTCAATCGTCAATCATCAATCGTCAATCAACAATTATAGGGTTCTCTTGAACATCTTTTCAAGGTCCTGGTAGGTGAACTTGCGGGAAACCGGTCGTCCATGGGGGCAGTTGGTGGGGAGATCCGCCGCCTCCAACTGGTCTAGAAGGGTTTCCATTTCGGATTGAGATAGCCGTTGACCGGCTCGAATGGCTCCGTGACAGGCCATCAGAGTCCATATTCGATCCAGCCATTGATCCCTTCCGAGTCCGCCCTCTTGTTCCAAGACCTGGAGAAGCTCGCTCAAGAATGCGTCCCATCTCACATCGACCAAAATGGAGGGAAACGATCTTAAAACAAAGGTGGTGCCGCCGAAATGCTCCATCTCAAGCCCCAACGCAGCCAATCGATCCAGCTTTTTCTGAAGAAGCCTCCCCTCTTTAGCTGAAAATTCCAGTCGAGGCGGTATGAGGAAGGACTGGCATTCAGTCGCAGCAGCGTCGTAGGATTTCTTCAGTCGCTCGTAGACGACACGCTCATGGGCCGCATGCTGATCAACGAGAAGGAGGCCTTCCCTGTCCTGACAAAGGATGTACGTATTGTTCAATTGGCCGAGAATATGGGGGCGATCCCTGAGGGGAAAGGCTTCCTGCGAACCGGGCAGGGTGAACCCTTCTTCTTGCCGCTGAACAGGGCCGTAAGCCCTTGCAGGTTCGGCTGTCATGGACTCAGCGGCAAGGGAAGCTTCTCTGTCCGCTCTTTCTACCACGCCCCGTTCAAAAGGAGAGGAAAACTGCTTGTACAACAGGCTTTCCACTGCCGAGCTCAAACTCTGATACATGAAGCGGCTCTCATGAAAACGGACCTCTTGTTTGGCGGGGTGTACGTTCACGTCCAGCAAAAAGGGATCAATCTCAATGAAAATCACCGCCTGCGGATAACGCCCCCTCATAAGACGCTGTCCATAACCCTCTATGACCGCCCTGGTAAGCAGTCTGTCTCGGATGCTTCTTTTGTTCACATAGACAAAAACACGATCACCCCTGCTTCTGCTCACGTCCGGAGGGGCCAGGTAAACCCTGATTCTCCCATGGCCGAATTCTCGATCCCCTTCAGCCATGGACCCTGCTACTTCATGCCCGAACAGGGCGGCGAGCCGATTTAAGAAGGTCTCCGAACTCGGCATGTTCAAGACCGTCTTTTCCCCGTCATCCAGCCTGAAATGGATGTCGGTATGGGGAAGCGCCAGTCTGGACAGGGCATCCATCACATGATCTGTTTCAGTGCTTATGGCCCTCAAAAACTTCTTTCTCGCAGGAACATTGAAGAACAGGTCTTCCACTGCCACCGTCGTCCCCGCTGGAGCCCCTGTTTCTTCCAGGGATTTGAGCTTGCCTCCTGCAACCTTTATTCGGTAGGCGATCAACTGATCCACGGGCCGGGATGTAATCTCCATTCTGGACACGGAGGCCATGCTCGGGAGAGCCTCTCCACGGAATCCCAAGGTTTTTATTGAAAAGAGATCCGGCACCGAACTGATTTTGCTCGTTGCATGTCTCTCTATGCAGAGCAGAAGATCATCCCTGCCCATGCCCACACCGTTATCCGTCAACCGGATGAGCCTTTTTCCGCCCTTCTCGATGTGGATCATGATTTTCTTTGCACCCGCATCGATGCTGTTGTCGGCCAGCTCCCGCACCACGGAGGCCGGTCTCTCAATAACCTCCCCAGCCGCAATCTGCGAAGCCACCTTTTCCGACAGTATCCGGATTACGCTCATCGTATGTCGAGAAGCTCTTGGTCCACCATGAATCGGTAGGCCGGCCGGGGGAGGTCGAACAGGCGCGACAAAATGGCATGTTGGCCGGCAAGTCTCAAATTTCGACTTCCAATCGGGTCATGGGAGAGACAAGATGAAGAGTGAGGATGGGTTAGAATGTCTTTTACGAGGCGGTAAGACAGATGGGTCATAAAATCCAAATATTGCGGGGAAATCTGATAACGAGAGTTCTTGTTCACCACCGCCATGGGCGGAGAAGCACAGATAAAATCGCTGAGTTTTACGCTCTGAGTGAAAATCTTCCTCTTGGTTTTGAGTCCGTTTTTCCCCCGGCCCACCGCTGATTTTAGCAATTCGTCACAGCCCAAGTGGGACATGCCCAATACGTCCCGCGCAATTCGCGTGTACAGATGGCCGACATGGTAATCGGCCTTTGCTTCCCAATAGAGATGACCCATACGCTTCCATTTGGAGAGGTGGTGCACCAAATTGGGAACATAGTAGTTGTGGGCGACCACATCCGCGGCAAGGTGGGAAAGAAAGCCGTAAGCATAGGCCGCCTCTTGATCATCCTTTGCTTCCTCGATCAGCTTAAGTCCTGTTTCCCAGTTGTGGGAGTGCCCTTGTTTCGGCTTGTGCCCCTTGCCAACGAAAAAGTCCGCAGACAGACCCCCGTAAAGGTACTCCAGCGGGAAGTTGCGGATAGTCTCAGCAATGGCAGGCAAGACGACTTCGAGTTCCGCCAAAATTTTGTAGGCAATCCATGTGTGTACCCCTGGGCCCCAAGCATAGGCGCCTTCGGGGACGACAAGTTGATATAGAACGAAAAACGCTAAAAGCACCAAAATCTTAATCGCAAAGAGGCCCAGCATCCGTTATGTCCTCGCTTTTTCTTGAACAGCCGTTCGATTCATCAAGGTCCCTGGAATTAAAAATAGAATTATAGCAAAAGAGGGTCCCAATTTAAACCATGATTCCCGCTGTTCCTTTCGCCTTTCTATATTTGGTCCCACCAATTGTTGCGCTACTCATTCGAGTCTTGTGGTAAGGCCCATATTTATTCACGCCCCCAGGATACGCATATATTTTTGTCCCTCTGCATACGACGCACCATTGACTGCTCGCTTCACCCATACTATAAACGATGCGGCGAAATAGACGGTTAGTTGACCCTTTTTTAGAACTATTCGATAGTTTCCCTAAACTTTTTAATCTATACAACCGATAAATCAGATTGCAAGCCCAACAAAAAATCATCTTAGGCCATTCTCTTCGTCTGTTTCAGGTTTTAATCATAGCTTTTCTTTATATTACAAAGACTTAAAGATATCATTGAAAGTGTACGATTAAGTTAGGTTCCAGTACAAATTCTCGACAGAGGCGCAGGGCACTCTCATGCAGAAACAAGACTGGCAGAAAAAAGGCGAGGGTCACCGACAAAGACTTCGTGAGAAGTTTTTTGAAGGCGGTTTGGAACGCTTCTCGGACGAGGAAATCGTGGAATTTCTTCTCACCCTGGGCACGCCAAGAAAGGATGTCAAACCTCAAGCCCGGGAAGCCTTGAGAAAATTCGGCAGCCTCTCCGGCGTTCTCTCCGCCCCTTTTCCGAAATTAACTCAGATAAGAGGCATTGGCTCAAAGAACGCCCTCTATTTGAACTTAGTCCATCAGGTGGCTGCACGGTATTTAAGAGACAGGGCAAGGGGAAAGGACTTTTTCGCTTCGTCCAAAGCTGTTTTCGACTACCTGTTTCATACCATGCGAGACCTGAAAAGAGAGGTCTTCAGGGTCCTTTTCCTTAACCGGAAGAATGAACTTATCGTGGATCAAGACGTGTTTCAGGGCTCGCTCACGGGAAGCGCCGTGTATCCCCGGGAGATCATGACCCTGGCCCTCGAACACAAAGCCGCCGCCTTGGTTTTCGTTCACAACCACCCCTCCGGCGACCCGGCGCCGTCTGCTGAAGACCGAAAACTGACCCGGGACCTTGTTTGGGCCGCACAGCTCCTTATGGTCCAGGTCCTCGACCACGTGATCATCGGCCAAAACGCCTATTACAGTTTTGCGGACGAAGGCCTTATCACCCGCTTCATTCAGGACTATCAGCAGAGCCTTGGGAGTCCATAAGCTCTTGACAGGCAAGCGGAAAACCTTAAAAATATCACTCGTGCGAGAGTGGCGGAATGGGTAGACGCGCTGGATTTAGGATCCAGTCCCCTCGGGGGTAGGAGTTCGAGCCTCCTCTCTCGCACCACCAGTAAAACCGGTGATCTTGACGCACCCAACGTCGCCACAAGATGCTGCGGGTTAATTCAGAAAAATTAATGGTAACTCACTCGACCCGAAAGGATGCTTCGCTGGCGTCGCTCGCATTGGCCGCACTAACTCTTGTGATGACCCTGTAAACACCCCTCTCTGCGTTTGAAGGCAGTTGCAAAGGCAAAGTGGTGGAATAGGTTCCGCCGACACGGGCCACTGTGACGCTTGGATTCCCCACCAGACTTCCGTTGTGGGTGATTTTCCTCTCCTCGGTGACCTTTACTCGCTCATCAGGTGTTGGAGTGAGCAAGGCATAAGTGGAACCCAGATCCACGGTCTCTCCCGGTCTGACAGCACTGGGAACGGCCGAATCACGCTCGATCCTAAGCAAGGTTCCCTGAGAGGACTGGTAGTTATAAGCCTGTGCGGTTTGTTGTTGTGTCTTGTCCTGTTTCTCCACGTAGTGCCCGACCACCCCACCGGCGATGGCACCCAAGAGGCCCCCCGCTATCGCCGCCTCCGCACCTCCGCCGAGAATGAGGCCCAGGGCTGTGCCTCCCGCTGCACCGACGCCGGCGCCGACCGCTTCACCCTGATGGGTCTGGGCATACTGGCACCCTGTCAGCGCTAAAGCAAACACACCAACCAGAATGATCGATATCCATTTTTTCCTGGCTATCCTGCACATGATTTCTCCCCTTTATTGGTGACGTATAAGATTCCTCATGGTCCCACTTCTGTCCTTTCGTTTTTGGACATTCGAGGTTCGAATTCAGCCTCCTTTTTCCTTTTTTTCTTTCTTTTACGCTCTTTCCGTTAAGCGCCGGAGCACATAACAAGTGAACTTCAATTGTTCTTAAACAGTCCTGAATCTAATATGAGCCAAAACTTCGGAGCAATAGGGTGCAACCTGCATTTTCAGGTTGGAAAGACTGTATCCTCATTATTTCTGAAGTGCGAATTCAAGGAATGAGGGTAGTAAACACCCGAATACAGGGTTGGCGATATGAATAATCAATATGAGCATATCGACGTTGCCCAAATGGAATGCCGCTTTGGCAAGAGAAAGGATTAACGAGGTTTTTTGGACAGGAATGAATTGACACTATTTCATTAGCAACAGGCTCAAGGCCATGACCAGCATTCCCCCGACCAAGCCAAAGAGGCTGTCGTGCCCCTTGCCGTAGGCTCTGCTTGTGGGTAGCAGTTCATCCAGACTGATGTAAACCATGAT
>JARRRH010000141.1:0-8144 GCA_037380925.1 Deltaproteobacteria bacterium
AGAGGAAGAGACGGATGAGGTTTTTGCCAGAACGCTTTCTTGGTCCTCGTAACGAAGAGCATGAGATGCCCCCCCGCCACCAATTGAAGAAAAATCATGGTCTGGAGATGGGGGACGTCCAGATGGAGAACTCCTCTCCCCAAAAGGAGCAGGCCGAAGCTTTCCAAGATAGCGAGAAAGCCCAGGGTGCTCGAAACCGGAAGCACTCTGTGCATATTCCAGCGCACAGGCTTGGGATCAAGCCAGGTGTTGTCATAAGCTATCGCCATGATAGGGATGTCATCAAGGAGAGCCAGTATAATGATCATGACCGCAGTAAGCGGATAGTAACCGAACACGAGCATGGCCAACACCACAAAAACCATGATATCCATGGTCATGGCGATACGATAGATGGTATAGCTCATCATCCGCTCAAAGATGCGCCGCGCTTCCTCCACAGCCTTGATGATCACCGAAAGCCCGGGAGCCGTCAAAACCAGAGCCGCCGCCGCCTGCGCAGCGTTGGTGGCCCCTGATACAGCCACCCCCACCTCGGCCTGCTTCAGGGCCGGAGCATCGTTGACCCCGTCGCCGGTCATGGCTACGAGATGTCCCCGATCCTGCAAAGCTTTGACGATCGCGTACTTGTGCTCGGGGAAAACTTGGGCAAAGCCGTCCGCCTCTTCGATCTTCCTTTCAGCATCGTGGCTCAGACTTTGCCCTCCTTCTTTACCCAGAAAGATTTGGTCGGCGGGCTGGATATTCGTCCCCAAATGCAACTGCCGGGCGATCTCTTTTGCAATAGCCACGTTGTCCCCGGTCACCATCTTCACTTTTAAACCATGTTTCTCCGCCTGTTCAATGGTGGCCTGGGAGTCCTCTCTCGGAGGGTCAAACAAAGGCAGTATGCCGAGAAACTGCCATGACCCGTCTCCCGTTGACCGGGCCACACCCAATGTTCGAAACCCCTTTGCAGCCATATCATTGACGATCTGGTCGGCTTTCTTCTTACTGGTCTCATCCATTTCGCTCATCTTCATAACCACTTGAGGCGCTCCCTTGGTCACCCTGAATGTGTTCCCCTCGGCATCCTTCACGGCCTGATCATAGGAGCCAAGAACACTTTCATCCTCGAGTCCTTTCATCACCGCCAGATCGATCGCATCCTGATCCTCTTCCTTCGAGGCCAGCGCCCCTGCCAGCACCAAATCCTGGGAATCCTTGGCTTCGAAAGGGACAGGATCTCCCAAGGTAAGCTTGTTCTGGGTGAGGGTTCCGGTTTTGTCGGAGCAAAGAATATCGATGCCCGCCATCTCTTCAATGGACTGTAGACGCGACACAATGGCCTTCATCCGTGAGAGGGCTAAAGCCCCAAGGGCCATGGTTACGGAGAGAACTGCCGGCATAGCCACGGGAATCGAGGCGACCACCAAAATCAAGACAAATTGAATGAGTTCTATCATCGGAAGGCCCCTGATCAGTTCCGCCACCACCAGAATGATACTCAGCCCCAGGGCGATGAAAATCAGAAAATCGCCTACACGCATCACGGCCCTCTGGAAATGTGAAACAGCCCCGGCGCTCTCCACCAGTTTTGCTGTGCGGCCAAAGTAAGTATTGGCTCCGGTGCCGATCACGAGAGCCACCATTTCCCCTTGCTTGGCCACTGAGCCGGAGTAGGCGACATCCTCCACCTGTTTGTCAACAGGCAGGGATTCTCCTGTGAGGGCTGACTCGTCAACACTGAGATAGTCTCCATCAATGAGCTTGACATCGGCCGGAATGATGTCTCCTAGCCGAAGCCGAATGATGTCTCCGGGCACCAACTCTCGGGCGGGAATCCCGACCCACTTGCCTTCTCGAATCGCGCGGGCCTTGAGAGCAAGCTGTTTCTTCAGAGCATCCAAAGCGTTCGCTGCTTCGTGTTCTTCCCAGAATCCCACAAGCGCATTGAAGAGGAGCAGAACAATAATAATGATGAAGTCCACCCAGTGACGCACCACCAGAGACAGGATCGCGGCCACCTCGATCATCCAGGGAATAGGACCCCAAAAATAGCCCAGGAACTTGCGAAGCGGACTGACCCTCTTCTCTTCAAGCTCATTGTAGCCATACTGCTGAAGTCGTTCCTCGGCCTCGGAGGAAGAAAGCCCCTCTTTGCTGGTTGAGTGTTCCTTGAATAGATCAGGGACAGAGGTCTTTTTCGCCTCTTCACTGGTTATGATACGCGGTTCCATTGTTGAGCGTGATCTTCATGACCGCATCAGGATTAAGGGACATAGAATCTATCCCTTCCCTCACAAGAAACTCGGCAAAGTCAGGGTAATCGCTCGGTGCCTGACCGCAGAGCCCGCTGTGACGGCCATTTCTTTTGGCCCCCTGGATGGCCATGGAAACCATTTTCTCCACGCCGGGGTCACGTTCTTGAAACTCGTGCGCCACCAGTTCGGAGTCACGGTCAACCCCCAGGACAAGCTGAGTCAGGTCATTGGAACCGATTGAAAAGCCGTCAAAGAGCTTGCTGAATTCATCAATCAGGATGACGTTGTTGGGGATTTCGCACATAATATAAACCTGAAGCCCGTTCTCACCCCGGCTCAAACCGTTTTTGGACATCTCGGCCAGGACCTTTTCCCCTTCGTCCACACGTCGACAGAAAGGAACCATGATGATGAGATTTTTGAGCCCGAACTCTTCCCGGACCTTTTTCATGGCTCTGCATTCGAGAGCAAAGCCCGCTCTGTAACGATCGTCATAGTAACGGGATGCGCCGCGGAATCCCAGCATAGGGTTGTCTTCTTCCGGCTCGAAGTACTTTCCTCCGATGAGACTCGCATATTCATTAGTCTTGAAATCACTCAGGCGTACCACAACCGGTTTCGGGTAGAAAGCGGCTGCAATCGTCCCTACGCCCTGGGCCAGTTTTTCCACGAAATAGTCTCCCCTGTTTTTGTAACCATAGATGAGATCAGTGATCCTCTTCTTTACCTCCTCGTCCTCAACCTTTTCCGGATGGACAAGGGCCATGGGGTGAATTTTGATGTAACTGTTGATGATAAATTCCATGCGTGCAAGGCCGATCCCGTCATTGGGTATCATGGACAGAGCAAACGCCTCTTCAGGATTTCCAAGGTTCATCATGATTTTCGTTTTGGGCCGCTCCATGTCCTTGAGGCTGAGCCGTTCCACCTTGAACGAAATTTTGCCCTCATACACGATGCCCTCATCACCTTCGGCACAGCTCACCGTCACTTCCTGACCCGTCTGAATCTTCTCTGTGGCATCCCCCGCTCCGACCACAGCCGGGATGCCGAGTTCGCGACTCACGATGGCCGCGTGGCAGGTCCTTCCGCCCCGGTTCGTCACAATAGCGGCCGCGGTTTTCATAACAGGCTCCCAATCAGGCGTCGTGGAGTCCGCGATGAGTATCTCACCGGGCTTAAACGAAAAAAGATGAGCCACATCAGGAACCACACGGGCCTTACCGTTTGCGATTTTCTCCCCTACGCTTCTGCCCTTTACCAATACAGGACCTTTTTCCTGTAAACGATAGGTCTCCAACACGTCCACGGCCCGCTGGGACTGAACCGTCTCAGGCCTTGCCTGGATAATGAACAACTCCCCGGTCCTACCGTCCTTGGCCCATTCGATATCCATGGGACGCGGCTTGCCGGCTTTTTTGGAATAATGATCTTCGATGGCAACGGCGTATTCCGTCAGTTTGAGAACATCGTCGTCGCTGATACAGAACCGCCGCCGGTCTGCCTCAGGGACCTCCACGTTTCGCGTCAGGACCTTTGAGTCGCCACGACCGTAGATCATCTTTATTCGCTTGTCTCCAAGGCTCTTTCGTATAATGGCCCTGTACCCTTCTTTGAAGGTGGGCTTGAAAACATAGTATTCATCCGGGTTAACCGCTCCCTGAACAATGTTTTCTCCCAGCCCGTACGAGCCTGTAATAAAGACCACATCACGAAAACCCGTCTCCGTATCAAGGGTAAAAATTACACCGCTTGTGCCAAGATCGGAACGGACCATCTTCATTATGCCTATGGACAGGGCCACCTTGAAGTGATCAAAGTTGTTGTCAATACGATAAGAGATGGCACGGTCTGTGAAAAGCGACGCATAACATTTGCTGCATGATTCCCTCAGGCCATGATAGCCGCTCACATTGAGATAGGTTTCCTGCTGGCCGGCAAATGATGCGGTGGGAAGGTCCTCCGCCGTAGCCGAACTCCGGACAGCAACGTCCGTGTCCGGTCCATACTCCTCACAGAGTCTGTCATACCCGGCCTTTATCTCCGCCCACAAGTCATCGGGCAGCCCTGCGCCCAGAATCAGATTGCGAGCCTTTTTTCCCCGAACCGCAAGGTCACTCACCTTACTCTTGTCCAGATCAGCCATGGACTCCTTGAGTTTATCCAGAATGCCTGCGGTGTTTACTGTATGCCAGTAAGCATCCGCAGTCGTCGCAAATCCATTGGGGATTTTAATCCCTTTCTGACTCAGTTCACGGTACATCTCGCCCAGGGAGGCATTCTTGCCGCCTACCACGGGCACATCCTCAATCCTAATCTCTTCGAACCAACGGATATATTTGGCATCTTGTTTCACTTGATTTCCCTCCTTCCATAAACAATCAAGGACCAGTTAAAGTCCCATGCTAAAAATTTAATAAAGACAGTTCACCTGCTTTTTTTAGTCTTTCAACATATCGGCCGCTTTGCCTCCTGAAAATGGGGCCGATCTTGTATTTTCATGTGAGATGTCCTGTAATTCTTACTCTCACGTCTCAAGGAACCTGCAAAAGCATTTTGCCCGGGATTTCCTTTGCTGCTGGCGCTTGCCGCTATTCCTTCCCGCGCTTTCTCCCCTTTGGCAGGCTGGTGAGGAGGAAGAGCCCACGAGGCGCACTGCACGCAGGCACTAAGGTCGTGTGAGATGCGGTTCTGGAGTTCGAAAAATACCGAAATCCTGGACGTGAAATACATGATTCACCCCATTTTCAATACCAATCCATCCGATTTATCGAGGGAGTACACCTTTTATAAAAATATGGGGGCGTTAGCTGGTTTTGCCCTCGACCTGAGACCGATGATCGGCTTAAAAAACCCCAGGGACGGGAGAGGGACTGGACTGTGAACCACCTTATTTTTCGTGCTTTAGTATTCCTTCTACTGATTTTTCCCACCTCCTCATGGGCCGAGGAGGTGGAATTGCTTGGGGCCGGATCAACACTGGCCTATCCCCTATATTCCGCTATGTTCGAGACCTACTGGAAGGAGACGGGTGTAAGGGTCAATTATCAAGCCATAGGTTCCGGAGGCGGCATCAGGCAGCTCATCAACAGGACCGTCGATTTTGGGGCTACGGACGCCTTCATGACGATCGAGGAACTGGCCGCAGCCCCGGCAAAAATCCTTCACATACCCACATGCATCGGCGCGGTCGTGGTGACTTACAACCTTGCCGGAAATCCGCAACTGAAATTCACGCCGGATGTGATTGCCGACATGTTTCTGGGGAAACTCACTTGGTGGGACGAGCGGCGGATCGTGACCCTTAACCCGGCCGTAAAGCTTCCACACCTGAAAATGATCATTGTTCGTCGCTCTGACGGGAGCGGTACCACTTTTGCCTTCACAGATTACTTGAGCAAGGTCAGCGAGACCTGGATGAGAGAAGTCGGCAGGGGAAAAGCGGTGAACTGGCCGGTTGGTTTGGGGGCAAAGGGAAACCCAGGGGTTGCGGGCCTGATCAGCCAACTGCCGGGCGCCATAGGGTATGTAGAGCTTGTGTACGCACTCCAGAACGGAATGCCTGTGGCTTCTATTGAGAACAGGAGCGGGAAATTCGTTCTGCCCACCATTATGTCCACGACCCTGGCAGAAGAAGTCCCTTTACCTGAAGACATGCGGGTGTCCATCACCGACACCCGCGCCCCTGACGGATACTCTATCTCGAGCTTCACATGGCTGCTGGTTTACAAGGAACAGGCCTATCAGGGAAGATCCGTGGAGAGGGCCAAGCATCTGGCGAAGCTTCTCTGGTGGGTGACGCATCAGGGTCAGAAGTACACCGAGCCTTTGCATTACGCTCCTCTTCCCGTTGAGGCCGTAAAGCGGGCAGACCGGATCATCGAGTCCATGACCTATGATGGGAAACCCCTCCTTAAGTAGCCCGGTCTTCACTGGGAAAAGAGCCCCCTTCTTTCAGGCGGAGAATCTTTTTCAGAGAGCGCTTGTCCTCTTTGCCCTGGCAATTCTGGTCTTGTTCGCAGGGGTTTTTCTCAGCCTCCTTCTCCACTCACGGCCTTCCCTAAAGGCTTTCGGGCTTTCATTCTTCTATACAAAGACATGGAACCCCGTATCCAGCCAGTTCGGGGCAATGCCCTTTCTGGTGGGAACCCTGCTCACATCCTTCCTCGCTGTGCTCATCTGCCTGCCCTTCTGTCTGGCCATTTCCATCCTGTTAGGAGAGTACTCCAAGGAGGGACCCCTTTCTTCATTTCTCAAGAATGTGACCGACTTACTCGCTGGAATCCCTTCGGTAGTATACGGCTTCTGGGGGCTCTTTGTCCTTGTCCCTCTTATCAGGCGTTTCGAGATGCTGCTCGGGGTTACCCCTTACGGTGTGGGAATTCTAACCGCCTCCCTTGTCCTGTCTGTCATGATTATTCCTTACGCAGCTTCAGTGAGCAGAGAAGTTATTGCCTTGGTTCCATCCCACATCAAAGAGGCTGCGTATTCCCTCGGTGCCACGAGACAGGAAGTTGTCACAAAGATCATCCTGCCCTATGCCCGTTCCGGGGTGATCGCCGGGATCCTTCTTGCTCTAGGGAGAGCTCTTGGGGAGACGATGGCAGTGACCATGGTCATCGGCAATTCGAATTTCCCGCCTCAAGGTATTTTCAGCCCGGGCAATACCATGGCCAGTGTCATAGCCAATGAATTCACCGAAGCCACGGCCACACTTTATCTCTCATCCTTGATAGAAATCGGTCTCCTTCTTTTTTTAGTGACTACGATCATCAACATTATCGGGAAATACATTACCACCATGACGAGTGTCGAGATCTAAATGGGCCGAGGAGGAACAAAATTTCGAATGGCAAAGGACAAGGGCTTTAAGGCCCTGGTGATCACCCTGTGCGTTCTCTCGATCGTTCCCCTTCTGCTCATCCTTTTTTATATCCTGAAAAACGGCATCTCCGTCCTGAACTGGGAGTTTCTCACCTCCCTCCCCAAACCTGTAGGTGAAAAAGGAGGGGGCATCGCAAATGCCATCCTTGGGTCCTTTCTTCTTTTGGTCATCGCGGGCCTCCCTGCTATCCCTTTGGGGGTCACTGTAGGAATATATCTATCTGAGCACAGGCGGGGTAAACTCTCCTATCTGGTGACACTCGCTGTGGAGGTGCTCCAAGGGACGCCCTCTATTGTCATAGGGATTATCGCCTATCTTTGGGTCGTCATTGCCATGGGAGGCTTCTCCGCGTTATCAGGCGGGATTGCACTGGGCGTTATGATGCTCCCTGTCATTGTGAGCACCACGCAGGAGACACTCTACCTCATTCCCGATTCCTTAAAAGAAGCCTCTTTAGCCTTGGGGGTCCCGTACTATCGGACCGTGCTGAAGGTTATTCTGCCTGCGGGCTTCAGCGGGATAATGACCGGCATCTTAGTCAGCACGGCGCGAATCGCCGGAGAAACGGCTCCCCTCCTTTTCACCGCCTTTGGAAATCCCTTCATCAATCTGAATATCACCAAGCCGGTGAGCGCCTTGCCTTTAACCATTTACAACTATGCCACAAGTCCGTATCCCGAATGGCACGCCATTGCCTGGGGCGCTTCCTGCGTGCTGGTGGGGTTTGTATTTCTTCTCAATCTGTCAGCTGGGATCATAACAAAAAAATGGAAAGTCCAGTTCTGACAACGGTGGACCTTTCCGCCTATTTCGGGGACAATCGGGTAGTCAAAGATGTCACTCTCTCCATCCCCGAGAAGAGGATTACCACAATCATGGGGCACTCTGGGTGTGGAAAGACCACGCTCGTACGCTGTCTTAACCGGATGCACGAATTGGTCCCGGGTGCAAGAGTTGGTGGGAAGGTGTTTCAGAGGGGACAGGACGTGTACGCTGTCGATCCGATCCTTGTGAGG